>NZ_BAFB01000241.1 GCF_000248075.1 Gordonia otitidis NBRC 100426
CTTCAAGTATCCCCGGGGCGCGGACCACCAGTAGTTGTTCGAGACTATTTGGTCGTATTTCTTCCATACCCATCCACGAATTCGCCTTGGACGCAAAAGTCTACTGAGTTGGCTGCGTCTTCACCCAGAGCCGCGCAGCAGACAATGCGGAGTCCCTGTCGGGAAAGTACCCGGAGACCTTCACCCTGTAGGAGCCGGTCCGACTCCACACGACGACGTGGAAGACCTCGTTGGTGTCGTCGAAGCGCGTGGTCATCTCGTACGCCTCATCGCCGATACCGTCGATCGGTCGAAATGTCGACGACGTCGTCCTGCCATCGGACCGGTCACTGGGCATCTGTGCTTGCTCTTCAAGTACAGGAAGCACACTGTCGCAAAGCTGCCCTCGATTCTTAAAAGACAGCATCGAGAACATGTAACTCCGCGGAATCTCGACCAAGCAGGACACCTCGGTCGCTCCTTGCTGGCGGGTGACGAGTGGTCGGGTCGTGAGGTTGAGGGCTTTGCTGACTTCGTCGGGTGAGGGACAGCGGATCTCACCGACCGAATAGCCGGTAGGCGTTCTCGTCTCCAACTCCGATGCCCTGGCGGTCGCGCCGGCCACACTGCCGTTCGCAAGCGCATTCAGATCAGCTACCAATTCCGCGAGTGACTCCTCGATGGCTTGTTTCAACGTGATCTCGGGAATCGGATCGAGTCCGGTATTCAACGCCGGTCTCGCCTGCTCACCCGGACCGCTCGGAAACACATAGATCGTCTCCGGGGACGATGGCACGACGATGATGGGGATCAGCACACGAGGGTCGGCAACGCTGCGCGGCCACACTTCTCGAGGACACGAGTCGAAGAAAATGTCACGCAGTTCGAGTAGTTCCGCCCACTCGGGACCACCGATCTCTTCACACGACAACAGAGTGAAGCGGCCGGCGAGCCTGACCCAGCCGTTCGCCCTTGCGAGAAGCTCACGGGCGTCCGGGGTCAAGGTGTGCCCCGATACGGGCTTCCGCTGCTTCGATCTGAGCGAGCGTCGCAGGTGGCCGCGGTCCAGGCGGCGCCTCGCCAGGCACGTCGACGGTGAGGCCGCTCTCGACAAGCTGCGCGTACACCTCGACACAGCGGCGCACGAGCTCGTCCCACTCGGCGGTTTCCGCGGCCTCACCAGTCATGCCACTCACTGCCGTTTCTGCGTTCTGCTGATCATCCTGTTTCACAATTCTTTTCGATCCTCGACACATCACACGCGCGGGCGATATTCCCGCGCGTCGTCGAAAACGACCTCGAACGTCCCCGCCTCCGCGGACGCTATGAAGTCGTCGATGCTGTCGGCCTGGACAGTGGTGCCCTCCCAGCCGTCATCGCCACCGGAGTAGAAGAAGACCACCGGACTGTCATCGCCGAAGCGCGTGTCCAGCAACAGCCGACCCGAACCGCCGTCACCGGCGATCATCGCCGCACCGATGCGCGGCACCCATTCGTAGTACGCGTTGGTCACATCAGCGATGTCGGCGGGAGTGAAGATGTCCAGGTACTCCTCGCCCTCGAAGAGGTCGAGGACACTTGGCCCGGTCAGGTAGTCGACCCACCGCGGCGGCAACGGCACACCGAGCGACTCCTCGGCCGCGCGCACCTCCTCGAGCGAGCTACCCGCTCGGTAGGTGAACCGGCGAACGTCGTAGACCGACGTCGCCCCGATGTCGGCCCCAACAATTGCCGCCGCGCCGTCAAGTTCGTTGTCCGGCAACTGGTAGATGTCGCAACAGATTCCGCGCTCAACAGCCGCGCGACCACGAGCGACGACTTCATCAAAGTCGACGCCGCTGACCGTCGCGGCAGCATGTGCCACCGCCTCGGCCAGTGTGCCGGCCTCCGACGACTCCGCAGACCGCAGCGCAGCCAACCATCCGATCACGTCAACGACTCCTCTCAATCGTCAGCCTCACGCGAACACGAGACAGCCCGTATCCCGCCGAACACAATTACACTCAGCGGCTGCCACCAGATAATCGCACCGAACGAGACGAGAGCGAACACCGTGGCGACAGCGAACAGGGCGGTCAGAATTGCGGCGACACAAGACGCAATTGCCAACAGAACCCTCACGGTTGTACTCATACCCGGCATCAACCATGTACCCCATTGCTCGACGCCTGAGGGCACATGCGGCACTCACCAGTCGCAGTCAGGATAGGTCCATCAGATCGTGCCGGCGAGGCGTCGGTCAGTCCTTTTCTCTGGACTTGCAGAGTCCTAGAACCCCAAGCGCCACAAGAGAAGTTCCGACGATGACGGTTGCCGTCAAATACGTCACGGTGAGGACCGAAGCGTCAACTGTCCCGCGAAACAGTGCTATCCAATTGTTGATCGGATACACCACGACGAATAGCCCGACCACGATACGGATGATCGAGAAAGCGTTCGAGTTACCCCGGCTGGTTATCAACGAATTCACTCCTGGCAGGTCCGCGTAGTCACCGGCGCTAGGCATCCAAGGACAGGCGTACGGCGGCGAATACACCCAGCGCCAGAAGGGCGGTCGCCATCCCGATACCGAACGATCGGGTACGAGCCGGTTGCAGCAACGAGAGGATGGCCAACACGTAGACGATCCACAGAGGCGGATATACCACCCCGAAAGCCAACAGCAGAGCTCCCCACACCGCACCGAGTGCCGCCCACACCTCATCCCTCATAAGCCGACAGACAACAACAGCGCAGCGCCCGCCAGCCCAGCCGCCATCCCGCTGAGCATTGCGGTTAGCAGCGATTTCGTGCTGCCAACGGCAGCAAGTAAGAATCTCACCGCCAACACCACAACCGCCGTGCTGATCAAAACAGCCTCGAGCAAGACCATCGACGCCATGTGCTGTCCAACCAGAGACGTCGATAATCCGTTTGCGGCACCGCCGACCACGCTGGCGAAGGCACCGGTGATCAGGGCATGCACGGAACTCGACTTCACGATTGAAGCAGTACTCATCTGAGCGTCCGTTCGATCTGGGGCAGGTGCGATCCCGAAACCAACAGCTTTCTATCACGCGGGACCCACGACGGAGTGACAGAGTACCTCTGCAGCTCGACACTCTCGGCCAGCACCGCCGAGGCGCGGAACAGGGCGAAGGCGCGTTCGGCGATCGCTTCGAGCCGGACGTCGAGCGCGGCCACCGAGCCCGCGACATCGGTGAGTTTGCGGACCGCGTCGATCGCCTTCCGGACATCTGGTACGCGGTAGCCGCCTGCGCGCAGGGCCGCCGTGATACGCGCTTCTCGGATCGCGGCGACGGGGTACCGTCGCGCGGTTCCCGATCTGGTCGAGATGCGGTCCGGGGTGACCAATCCCGCACTCTCCCAGAACCGAAGAGTCGATGCCTTCACGCCGATGGCCCGCGACAGCTCGGTGATGGTCATGGCGTCCGCATCAGTGGGGGCGTCGTCGGTCATCGTCTCCGCGCTGATCGACTGCAGGGCCGATCGCGCGGCAAGCGTCAGCTCACGCTCACGGTTGAACGCCGTGTGGAACTCGCAGATCAGCGCCGCGGCCACATCAGGCGGCTCGTTGTAGATCTGCCGCATCACGCGGCGCGCCTCGACCGCGCCCACCGCGCGGGCGAGATCGCGGTAAGCGCGCAGACCTCGCACGTGCTCGGCAGCGAACTGCCGATAGCCGTTGGGGGTCCTGGTCGCCGCCGGGATGACTCCGAGCGCCTCTAGATCGCGCACTTGCTGCACGGAGTATCCCGACGCGGCCGCCACCGTGGCGGTGCTCATCACCTGTGGCCGGGCTTCCTCTGTTGGCACCATAACCCTCCATACGCACTTCAACCACATGCTGGAACCATGAGTATGGATGATCTGTTGCGGGTAGTGAGCTCGTTCGACGGCGTGCTCGACGTCGCCCCGGTCGAGGGCGGCGACTCCCCTCCTCTCGCCTGGGGCGATCACTTCTTCTACTACGCGCCGAACGGCCAGATACCCCCGCGTCAACAGCCCTACGCGACGATCGTGACGAAGAACTATCCTGACGATTCTCGCTCGGAACTCGACGCACCCGACCGCTGGCGGGTGAACATTCGCGTAGGCGCCGACAGGTTCCTCGCACTGATCGGCGACACGACTCGATTGTCGGAGAGAGTGTGGGACTACGCCGCGACCGACGTGCTCTTGCCACACCCGGTCTATCGCCGCCAGGGATGAGTGTCGATCGTCAACCCAGGACCACGCACCGTCGAGGTGGCCGCCAGCCTGCTACGCGAAGCTCACGAGGCAGCACGACTCCGTTTCTTGCGCGGCGCTTCCGACCGAAGCTAATGGGACCAACCTTCCGCCCCTGAACATCTCGCCGCTACTCGGCGAACTCGTCCTTGAACTGCTCGGCGCGTAACGGGTCGTCCCACAGTCATGCGTAGAAGGTCAGTGGGATGTCCTTCATTGTTGTTCGGGGTGTTCGTACCCCGGCGGAACGTCGCTCGGGCACGACGTACCCTGCCACACATGCGCCTGTTCGTCGACGAACTCCGCGACCCGCCCGGCGACGGGTGGTTGATCGCCCGCACTTCGCCGAACCGCCCGCAACCCTGCCCAGCTCGGATGTGATCGAAGGTGCGATTGGTCAGAACAATCCCGCCGTCAACACCGGTCGAGCGGACGACTGATCATGACTGCAATCCAACCTTTGAACGTGCGTAGACCGTGCACGATGCTCGTGGTTATCGCTGCTGTGGGGCTCTTACTGGTGTCGTGTAGCACCGACAAAAAGGCTCCTTTACCCGATTCATCGGCAGTCGTTGATTCACAGTCCCCGCTGACCGCTGAGCAGGCACGAAGCGTCCGACAGCACGGCCGCGAACTGATGGATCACCTGATCGCAGAGGTCGACGCCGGGTCAGGCGGAGTGGATAACGACCGCTCCACTGAGCGGTGGGACTCGTGCACCGCCAAACAGAAGTCGTTCGCATTTCAACCCACCCAGCACGGAGTCCAGTATTCGGCGACAGTGTTCATTGATCGCCTACGGGGCACGACCGTCGAGACCTTTCACCACCAGACACAGGAGAGTGGTGTGGAGTGGAATCGTGATGACGCCACACATGGAAAAGCCGGAGTCTGCGGCGTGCAAATTGCTCCTTTACACGCCGGCAGCATCCAGGTACTCAGTCCCTGCTACTACCTACGCGCGGCAACTGATAGTAATTCGCTCTCGGCCGATGACATCGAGAACGTCACCGGCTTCCTGCAGCAGAAGTGGGACCAAGAATGACACAGCATGATCGCTCGAACGCCGATGACTTCAGGCGTCTGATGCCATGACGGTTCTGCCACCCACTTTTCAGGCAGGTCGAGGTAGCGAAGGTAATTGGTCCCGCGCACAATGCCTTTCGAAGGCGACATCGTCGATACGGCGGACGTGCCACTCAACTTCATGGCGAAGCCGTACGCCGATTACACCATCCATGTGAACAGTGGGACGGCCTCACCCGTCCACATTGCTCACACCAGTCGATGCGCGAGGACCTGTCTGGCCCGCAGATCCTGTGGGATTGACGCCGCCACTCCTTGGGACGGCAACGCGCTGTCCGACCAGCGTCGTTATTCAGTGCCGCGTAATGCAACTCATCGCGATTCATCCGACCCTGAGTGTGTGCCACTGACCGTCTCCCTATCGTGGTGGTGCACTACTCGTGCCGGAGCGACGTGCCGCCGGGGTACGAAGCGACCGGCCCTCCTGTGCACTCGCTCCCACACTCACGCGCCTTCGACGCCGCACGCGCGGCGATGGGCGCCTCCCCGAGCCCCGAGCGCCACGGCCGAAATTCGATGGAACCCCGTCACCGGCAGCCCGTAGCCTGCCACACATGCGCCTGTTCGTCGATGATCTCCGCGACCCGCCCGGGGACGGGTGGACAATTGCCCGCAACTCCGCCGAAGCGCTCGCGATCCTGCGCAGCTCGGCCACGATCGAGGAATTGAGCCTCGACCACGACCTCGGCGGCGACGACACCAGTCGACCGATCGTCCTCCACCTCTGCGAGCACGGCGGCTGGCCACCTATCGTGCGCGTCCACTCCGCGAACCCGGTGGGAGTGGAGTGGATCGTAGGGATGGTCGAGCGTTACGGTCCGGGCATCAGTCGCTGATCGGAGGCGCACAAGATTTCACCGGCGCACATCAACGAGGAAAACCGACAGAGGCGGACGGCAGGGGCGCGGATCTCCATCTCGCTGACAGACGACCCATCGGGCCGCTGATGAGCGGCCTGACAGCGATACTTCACCGGTTGAGAAGCGCCGCAACGGAAGACGTGGCCGTAACGCATCGCCGACCTCGTAGCCAACACCACCCTCTACGACGAAGCGCATCATGAGCGGCGACCGTACAACCAGCACTCGACCTCATCGGACCAGATGGCGCGCCGATAGCGATCTATGCGTTGTCGCGATCGAGCCGCTTTGGAGTTACGGACACACCCTATGAGCAATTAATAACCCGGCGGCTTATGCCCAAACAGCGAGGTAGACGGCGAGGCCGACCACCGCCGAACACAGTCCGATGCCGAACGCTCGGGTGCGTGATGGTGTAGTCAGACTCAGTGCGAGAACGATATAGAAGTCGCACAACACCGGTCCCAGTACGAAAAAGACGACCAGGAACACTGTGCCACATACCGCGCCGACGGTGGCCACGACGGCATCGTTCATAAGAGGAACACCAATGCAACCGCGCAGATGATCCCGGCGCAAGGTCAAGCTATGAATCCGAGCGTCAGGCATCAGAGCAGCGGGTAAGTGGGACAGTAGCGTCGAACGGCGCCGCGCACGCCGAGCATCACGAGCGACGCGCTGAGGAACACCGCCACAACGAGCACGGCGGGCTGCTTATCTTGAGCTATCAGTTCGGTTGCGACACCGCACGCAACACCGCCGACAGTGCTCGTTGTCAGCGCGGCGACCATCGGGCCAAGCGACTTCGGTCGTCCGCGCGAAGCGTAGAAATCAGTCAACGGTGGTGTTCAATCCTTGCCGGGTCCTCGCCGGACCGCATGTGGGCGCCGACGCCGTAGTCCGGTGTTGGACGGGCAGGCACCGCATACGAGTCGAGTACCGCATACCGTGGTGCCTACATCTGTGGGTACAGACCACGATCACCTACGTCCTGATCGTCGGTGAGCGAAACGAAGCTCTATCACCGCTAGGACATCTGATTGCGGCAACAGCCCAACTCCCCATCAGAAGACTCCTTTAGCCGACCAACCCCTCGCTGATGGCTGCGCTGCTCGCAACCATCCCTACTCATATGCCTGCACGCCCCGTACGACGCCGCCACCGATCAGCACCACGACCGCCTTGTGTGCCGATATCGTGCCACCTCAACGAACCAGTGGGCGACTCCCGACTAACCCGGAAACCGCCCCTGACCTGCTGCGGAAGCGGAGGGATTTGAACCCTAATCAGCCCTCGTGGTCAGAGGCTGATTTGCCCTCTCACCTGCGTTTTGAGGTCTATCGACGTCACCCCAGATCACCTGGTTTCGTGGGCAAGTGTGGGCAGAATGTGGGCACGAGACAACCTGCAGGCAGAAAAAGACCCAGCCCTAACGAGAGGACTGGGTGGGTGACTACAAGGTATGCCGAGACACGGAGTCTGTCAACCACACCAGCATCATGTGCCACAGCCTGTTTGTAGACTACGGTCAAACGATGCGAGTGGGTGTATATGTCGACGCATTCAACCTCTACTACGGCATGCGAGCTCATTGCGGCCGGGGCACGGCGGGATGGCGATGGCTTGATATCCGAGCTCTATCGAACGAGCTCTGCGGGTGGAAGGACGCCACAGTCACCCGGGTCGTGTATTGCACCGCACGCGTAGATGCGACAGACAGCCCGAGCGCACACACCGACCAGAACATCTATCTCCGGGCGTTGAAGGAGCATGGATCGATCGACGTCTTGGAACTCGGGCGCTACGTTGCCTGGCCTAAAGTCGCACCTCTCGCTCACAAGGCTCCGAACGGTGCAGCAGAGATCATCACTCCAGACGGAACAGCGTTGCCGAATCACCTTCCTATCTGGGAGAAAGACGACAACACGATGTACCTGGCGCAGGTCCGGATGCGGGAGGAAAAAGGATCTGACGTCAACGTCGCAACCTATCTCCTCGCAGATGTGTTTCGGGGCGAAGTAGACGCTGCAATCGTCATATCGAACGACTCCGACTTAGCACTCCCGCTTACCATTGCTCGAACCTTGGTACCAGTGGGAACCGTCAACCCCAGCAAGAAGCCGTTGGCGGGCGCCCTGCACGGCTCCGCCTCCGAAGGACCTGGTCGACATTGGTGGTCGCGGCTTTCGCCGAAACACTTCTACCGTAATCAGATGCCAAACACGGTTGGCCCGTTGTATAAGCCCGCCGATTGGTGATCCGCCCAAAACAGACGAAATGGCGCACGCAGATGGTGGAGAGGCCAACACTCCTTCGGAGCGAAGTAGGAAAAACTGCGGGGAGAGATCAAGCGACTCACCGCCGAGTCGCCCCGCGTCGCCGTGCTCGTGGCTGAAACCCCATACCACCGGGGGAAGGGGGTCACTGCCACGAAACATGCCCATATCAGCGACTCCGCGGTGAGTCGCCTCTTTCACACACAGAGCTGTGAGGGGTGTGGCCCCCGACCAAGGAGGGTGTCGGGGGCCACGGTGCACGCTGTTGGAGCGTGCGGGTTGGGGTGCGCTGGTTATGCGCTGGTGCTGATGGACACGATGCCCATGGGTCGGGTGACGGCGAGTTCGAATCGGGACTCGACGCGTAGGTAGACCTCGTTCTTGGCGAATCCTGTGGAGGTGTCCCAGTCGGCGGCGACAACACTGTCGGAGAGCACTTCGACCGAGTCTTTGTCGATGAGCAGCGCTTTGCCTGCCGGGAGTGCGGTCGACAGGACGACGGGAACACCCCACAGTTTCATCGCTGCTCGGTCGACGGGGCTCGCTGCCATCACGTATTCGCCCGACCCTACGGTGACGCTGGTCTCGATGGTTTCCCAGTCGTTGGGGCGGATTGCGATGACGCTGGGCAGGTAGCCGAGCGCTTCGAGTTTGGTGATTGCCGTGCGGATCGTCGAGGTGATGTCGGCGCTGTATGCCTGGGTCTGAATTCCGGAGGTAGAGAGCAGGCCGCGCATGTTTGGTGCGGTGCCGTTGCCGTTGATGATCTGGTTCTCGGCGCCGGCCATGAGGCCGAACTGCATTTCGCCAGTGACGACTCGTTCGAGGTCTCTCACGTCGGAGAGGACGTACTTGTCGATCGCGTCGGAGAGGTGGGCGATGACCTTCAGTTCGCCGGTGATGGTCTCGAATCCGAAGGAACTGGTGGGCTTGGTGGCTCCCTTTGCGACCACGGTGGCGTTGTTGGTGCGGCTGGTTTGGCGCACGTACTTGTAGGTGGGGCTGGTGAGCCGACGCACGGGGAGGGCGTCGAGCAGCGTGGTCGGCTTCTGCGGAAGGGTCACGAGGTCGAGGACCGGGACATCGGTGCCGCCATCGAGGACGAGTGTCCCCTTGGTGGCTGACGGGTCGAGCATCACTGCCGCGTTGCGGGTGGCGATGCTCTTCACGATCTGCTTCGCAGTGGCCTTCACGGTGGCGCGGCTGTAGCCCTTGCCGGGCTCGGTGCCGTCATCGGGAGCTGCACCACCACCGCCGCCGAGCTTTTCGAATGCGGCGATGATCTTGGCGTCCGCGTTGACCTTGCCGATCTGTTCGGTGGCTTCGTCGATCTGTCGCTTGTAATCGGCGAGTGCGGTTCGGTCCTCCGCGGTCAGTTCCTCACCAGCAGCCTTCCGCTGCTCGATAAGCTCACTGCCCTTGCGGATCAGTTCCTCTCGCCGTTCTGCAAATGTGGTCATGTCGTTGTCCCTTCGGGGAGTGATGGATTGCCAAAACTGTCGGCGTGTGACGCGCGCGAGGATTGGCAGAGAAGATGAGGAGGATGTTCTTTGTCGAGGTGGGAGCGGGAACCGGTCAGGCTGGCCTCATCTGAGACGAACCCTCCATGAACTGGCATCACCAGGTACTCGAGGTGAATATCCTTGCCAGCCGAGGCGGACGGGTCTCCCTCCCGTTGGGCAGACTGGCCTGCCCCGGCTGGTTCGGATCTTCGAAACGATCCTCACTGATGTGGCGTGATTGCCTCATCAGTGAGTACTAGTTTAGTCGCCGGTGTCGTCGTGATTGTTGTTGCGCGGCAACAGCGTGTCGAGGTCGGAGAGTAGTGCGTCGATACCGTTGTCGCGGCCAACGGTTTTCGCCGTCACCGATCCGGCGATGTCGGCGAGACACATCGTGAGGCGCACGAGTGCGGCTCTATTGGGTCCGACGTCGTTGTAGACGGCGTTCGCCGCGTCGGCGTCAGATTGGAGTCCAGCCAGGACCAGGCGAAGCGCTCGGGTCTGGTCGACGTCAGTGATGGTGAAGTCCTGCAAGTCATCCTCGTTCATGCTGCGGTGTCCTTTCGTGGGCGCCCTGGATGGCGCGGAGTGTTTGCGGCGATGACCGATCCATTGAGGCGTTGCCCGCTCGCCCAGTCCCGGCACCGCTCGAGCACCGGGCACTGGTGGCACAACGCTTCGGCGTTCTCGTGCCGGTACCGGGTATCAGCGGCGTCCTCGTACGGGGCAGGCGGATCGAACAATTCCGCCGCCCCGATACACACGGCACCCGACAGGTCTGCGGTGTCGGTGAGGATCGCCTCGAGTAGACCGACGAGGCCCGCGGAGTAGTCCGTTCTCACGATGCTCTCCGCATCAGGCACTCGACGTGAGCCGCAATGGTGGGTTTGCAGGGGCGTCCACACACCTTGCAGGTATTCATCTGAATCGGCTCCGATCCGGCTTCGCTGGGTATAGCCATTTGATCCGGCTCACTCGGCTCATCCGGCGTATCCGGCTTACGCGCCTCGCGTTTGTGCTGTTCAGAGCCTTTTCCCGAGGTTGTGCCGGGTGAGCCGGATTGCACAGCACCTTCCGGCTTCGAGCTGGGTGAATAGCCGGGTGAGCCGGGAAAGCCGGGAAAGCCGCTTGTTTCAGGGTGGTCTATCCCGAGCCGTTGCCACACGGGTCGAAGAGCTCCGCGCGAGTATCCACGCGGCCCGTAGTTCGTCTGCCGAGTCGATGTTACCTTCGACGCCTGCGACACCAACTGGCCGAGACGACGTGCCGTCAGCGCCTTGCCATACGCCGATGACAGACCCCAGTAGTCGGGGTTGTGCATGATGAGTTTCGAGACGAGTTGTTCTGTCGGCACGAACGGTTCCTCTCCCGGCCAGACCGCGTGAAGATCACGAAGCATGGTCATTCCCGGAGGGTCAGCGTGAAGTCCAGCGTCATGTTCAGCGTCAGTCTCAGCCATACCGCGAACGATCAACTCATCGGCAATTTCGGGCCAGTGTGATCCTGCGACGACAGCAACACGCTTGAGGGGTCGCCACTTCTCTTTGCTGCGCCCGATACACCCGTCAGGGAGATCGACAGGCATCCCAATGATCTGCTCACGCACCTGATCAGTCCACGCGACAATCCTGGCCCTGAGTTCGGCTGCAGGTTCCTCGAGCGATTCCCAATCCGAATCCTCGACGCTGCCAGTCCGATCGGGCATCAGCAGAATCCGAATTGCACGTGAGCGAGTGTCGTCAGGAAGCCGCGGGCTGTTGCCGGCGAGGGCAACTGGGCAGTAGGTGGGCATCTCTTTGACTTCCCATCCCCCACCTTTGACCGGTACGAGCACCGGGCGAGTTGCGCCACGTCGATAACCAGAATTGAGGATGGCGATCAGATCCTCGACGCCGGGCTTGTTAGGCGCGAGGGATCGGTCCACTTCGTCTACGAGCAAAGTGCGGATACCGCTCTGTAACGAACGAACCAGCACCGCTGGCGATGACAGGGACGCGGCGTGCAGGGGCGCACATGCCAGACGTCCGATGTGGTCGAGCAACGTCGTCTTACCCGAGCCGGGGGTGGTGGAGTCGATCAGCAACCGAGGTGAGGTGTAGGTCTCGACCGCAACGTGACTGGCTACCGTCCACAATGTCGCCAACGCGAGATCCCGATCATCGGGGACGGCGATGAATCGGCCAAACCATTCTTCGACGTCGTTGAGAACGGCAGCGCCGTCGATGAGTTCACTCATGCGACCACCCGCCGAGCCCACGGATTAGCCGCCAACCAGCGCGCATGTTCGAGTTGGCGTTGCGCTTGCGCGGACCAGTCGAGAGCGGCAGACACCTCATCGGCTGCGTCGATCATTGCTGTGGCGTGGTTTTCCAGGTGCAGCGCCCATTGGTCGGCGGCGAGGTAGATCGCGCCGACGCGCCGCGGATCACTAGCGCCGAGGTCGATCCAGTCGTGGGTGCCGATCAATGGGAGCGGCCCAACTCGAAGTGCGCGCTCGACGACAGGCCACAGTGCCTCGTGCGTCAGCGACCAGGAGACTTCGCGGCTGGTGTGCGTCAGCGCAACGATGCGGTTGCCCATGGGGTCGGCGCCGCACCTCGCCGAAACTCGACCGGGATCAGCCCCGACCTCTGGGATACTGGAGGTGGACATCAGTGGTGGTGCTCCTTTTCTGATTGGGATTCCCCGGCTGGGGTGAACGAGTGCGGTTGAAGTGCGAGACTTCCGCCCACCCCACGCCGGGGATTCTTGTATTCAGTTGTCGCCGAGAGTGCTTTCGGCGTTGTTGGCCGCGCTGTCGAGACCGTCACGCAGGTTCACACCCATTTCGTCAGTGACTTCGAGAATGGGGCCAAGAATGCAGCGCGTCATCAACGAGAGGGCTGCGGCGGCGAGGAACCCGAAATAGTCGGGGTCGTGTGCAGTCACCCATCGTTTGGAAACTTCGTCGGTGGCCTCGTCATCACCCGCGGTGACTGCAAGCTGATACATCAACCTGGTCGCGTCCGATTGCAGTTTGTCTACGTCGATGAATGATTCGACATTGCCGTCACTTCCAGTGACCAGGATTTGTTGCGGTGGTTGTGTGGGGTCAGGCATCACAGTCCCGTCCTATCGTCCGGCGCGTATCCCGAATACTCCGAGGCGGGCGACTTGCTGTCGCTCGCCCACAAGTCGAGTTCTGCTTCTGCGCCATCTTCACGACCGATTAGGTAAGCGAGGACGAACCCGACGATGAAGGCGAATGCGACGATGACGGTCATCGGGACACCTCCCCGTGAACGGCCCTCAACGCAGCGATCAGCGCCTCCGAGTGGTCGTCGTAGATTCCGGCACGCGGCGGATCGAGGAGTTCAGCGAGCGCAGTCGTCATCAACTCCGCCAGGTGCTTGCGACGACGTACAGCCTCGCCGTGGTTGTGCACGCGAAGGCAGTTGACGCAATCCATGATTCGCCACCCGCTCGAATCGAACTCTCGGTGGTGCCGAGACTCGCCATACGCGATCGGGTCCAGCGAAGCCTTCGGGACATGGTTCGTGTCGTCTGCACTCGCAGGGGTGGGTACCAGTTCCCCGCACAATGTGCGCATCATTGGCGCGCCCGCGGCAATGGCCTTCGCTTCGACGGACGAGTACCAGATGTGGCTCAGCCGCGGGTTTCGCTGCATCCCGGCGCGCATACGATCCATGAACTCGTCGGTGTGGACGTTGCCGTAGTCGTCCGGCATTCCGTACGCAAACGCCCACGTACGCTCATCGTGGCTGAGTCCTTTGATCAGTGCGTGCCGCGTGACTTCGCCGCAGCCTCCGCACTTGAGGTCGCCTGTCTCGGTGCGGTAGTCGCGGTTGCGGGGCCGCTTGGCCTGGCGAGGCTGCGCGCAGACAGTGCAGATTGCCAGCAGCAAGTCATATACGTGGCGACGTCGCTCATCCAGCAGGTCAGCGACGGTGGGTACTATGGTTGTCATCGATTCTCCTTAGTGAGAGTTGATTCGGCCGTCGACACCCGTTCCGCCAAGATCTGCGGTGTCGGCGGCATTGTTCTGTCGGAGGTCTTCCGTGTGATCGGCCTCCGGGTCCAGGCCGAGATCCTCGATGCGGTCTCGGTCGTGTTGGGTGATGCCCATCAGGCGGCGCCCGGATTCACTGTGTTGCTCTCGATGTACGCGTGAACGTCTGCCCATCGGTAGAGAACCCGGCGACCGTGCTTCACGTACGGAATCCCTTGACCGAGATAGCGATCCTGGCTGAGTGCCTCGACTGTGGTGTGCAAGACCTCCGCCACCTCGCCCGGTGTTGCAAGGAGCGGTGGAGTCGTCGCGGACTTCGCCTGTTCTGTATTCGACATTCAGCTTTCGCCTCCTGGTTGAGATGACGCATTTTTGCGTTACTTCAAGAGATACACACAGACCCGCACTGATGTCAAGTAACTGAAAATCACGTATTGTTGCCAGTTATGGAGCTATCGGAGGTGATCGGGGCGAACGCACGAGCACATCGCAAACGTCACAGCATGACGCTCGACGAAGTTGCGAAAGTGGCTCGGTCTCACGGGTTGCGCTGGACTAGTTCGCGCACCGGAGACTTTGAGTCCGGCCGAGTCAGTTCAACCATCGGCACCGTTGTCGCCGCATGCATGGCGTACAGCGAAGCGACCGGCGATCCGTTGACCGTTAGTGCCGTTCTAGCGACACAAGACCAACTTGACCTCACCCCGGAACTCAGCCTCACTTCCGACCGCCTAAAGGAGATCCTGGCCGGTGGCGATCCAACGCCGTTGGCCGGCGACACCAAAGGCACCGATGAGATTCGAAAGTCCGTCGCAAGCTCCGCCAACGCCTTTCGGCAAGCGGCCACAAGGTTCCCCGATGTCGACATCCGCACACTCAAAGACGTGGAAGACAACTCCGGACTCGCGACCTCACGACTGGCAGCAGACCTAGAGACCTCCGTTCAGATGATCAATGCGGCCAGCGCAAGTCTCTGGAATCGCTCAGTCGAGGATGAACGCGATTCACGGGCTGGCGAACACGCCACCCCACAAAGGCGCGGCCATGTTATGCGGACGTTGAAGTCCGAGTTGAGGCAAGCGATCAGGGGGCGAGATGGCGACGATTGAGAGCTACAGCACCAAGAGCGGCAAGCGATATCGCGTCCGCTACCGCACTCCCGATCACCGCCAGACAGACAAGCGTGGCTTCCGTACCAAGCGTGACGCCGAGGCCTTCGCTGCCACCGTGGAGGTCGAGAAGCTGCGCTGCGAGTACGTAGCGCCGGCGCTGGGGCGAATCACTGTTGGTGAGCTCGCGCCGACGTGGTTGGAGCGCAAGGAATCCGACCTCAAGCCCTCTGCGTACCGACCGCTCGAGGTCGCGTGGAACAAGCACGTAAAACCACGGTGGGGATCAGTCAGCATCGTCGACGTCGACCTTGACGCGGTGGAACGCTGGATTGCCGACATGGGACGCACCGTCACCGAAGCTGACGGCACCGTGACGAAGAAGGGCTCGGGCGCCACCGTGGTGCTGCGCGCGTACGGGGTGCTGGCCGGCATCCTCGACTCCGCAGTCAAGGCGCGACGACTCGCGGCGAATCCTGCACGGACCCCGGAGAACCTGCCACGGAAGAAGCCGAAACCCCGCACCTACCTCACCCACGACCAAGTGGCCGCGCTCGCCAACGAGGCGAAATACCCCACCCTCATTCGACTCTTGGCCTACACCGGGCTGCGCTGGGGCGAAGCGATAGCACTGCGTGTCGACCACCTCGACCTCCCCCGCAAACGCCTGACCGTCATCGAGAACGCCGTCCAGGTCGACCAGAGCCACATCGTCGGCACACCGAAGTCGGGCGACCCACGATCTGTGTCGATCCCCGAGTTCCTCGTCTTCGAACTCTCGGCACTCGTCAAAGACCGTCCAGGGGACGCGCTCTTGTTCGACGACGGTCGCGGCCGCTACCTGAAGCGCCCGGTCTCGTTCACCGGATGGTTCGCTGGGGCCGTCGACCGCTCGGGTGTCCCCCGCGTCACGATCCACGACCTTCGACACACAGCAGCGAGCCTCGCAGTATCGGCCGGCGTGAACATCAAGGCGCTCCAACGCATGCTCGGACACGCGTCCGCGGCGATGACCCTCGACGTCTACAGCGACCTGTTCGACGACGATCTCGACGCAGTGGGGATCGCCCTGAATCACGCACGGTCGTCGGCGAGTGTGGGCAAATCGTGGGCACAGACCGACATGGACACTTCCGCTGGATAACAGAAAGGCCTCTCACCTGCGTAAACAAGTGAGAGGCCGCTGCGGAAGCGGAGGGATTTGAACCCCCGGTGGTTTTACCCACGCTCGCTTTCAAGGCGAGTGCATTCGGCCGCTCTGCCACGCTTCCCTGCCGAAGAGGGTACGTGAGCGCTCGCGCGGCGTCGTCATCAGCCCACCCGCAGCAGCACCTTGCCGATTGCATCGCCGCTGTTGAGGCGCTCGTGGGCGGCCTGGGCGTCGGCGAGTTCGAACACCGAGTCGGTCACCGGGACCACCGAACCTGCCTCGATCAGCGGCCAGGTGCTCGCGTAGGTCTTCTCGACGATCACGGCTTTGCCGTCGGCGCCCGTCACAGGTCGTGACCGCAGCGCGGTGCCGTACACCGAAAGGCGCTTGGAAATCATTGTGCCGATAGGCAATTCACCCTTGACTCCACCTTGCATGCCGATGATGACCAGTCGACCTCCGGTCGCGAGCGCCTTGACGTTCCGCGGCAGGTACGCGGCGCCGATGATGTCGAGGACGACGTCGGCGCCACCGTGCTCAGAGATCACCTCGACGAAGTCCTGCGACGAGTAGTCGATGAGGATCTCCGCGCCGAGTTCCGCTGATCGGGCAAGCTTTTCCTGCGTGCGTGCGGTCACGGCGACCCGCGCTCCGAGCGCGCGGCACAACTGCGTCGCGTGCGTGCCGATCCCACTCGATCCGCCGTGGATCAGCACCAACTCGTCGAGCTGCAGGTGCGCGGTGAGCAGCAGATTCGAAACCACGGTGCAGGCGACCTCGGGCAGACCGGCCGCCTCGATCAGATCAACGTTCGACGGTTTGGGCAGCACCTGCGCAGCGGGCACGGTAACGAGTTCGGCATAGCCGCCACCCGCGAGCAGCGCACAGACCTCATCGCCGACCGACCACTGCGTGACCTCCGAACCCAGCTCGACGATCCGCCCCGAAACCTCCAAACCGAGAATGTCCGACGCCCCGGCGGGCGGCGGATAGAGACCCTGCTTCTGCAGCAGGTCGGCACGGTTCACCCCGGCGGCCGCGACCTCGATGAGGACCTCGCCAGGTCCCGGCGTCGGGTCCGGCACGTTGGCGACGAACAGAGAGGCGGTATCGGGCTCGACACTGATTGCACGCATGTCACCGATGCTGCCTCAGTCCGCGCAGAAAGGCACACGGCACAGGCTTGCGCGGCCGGCATCATGTCCAGGAGGAGCGAACCTTCCGCATCGCGAGGCAGACCTTCGTGAAGTCGTCGACACCGAGCACGTCGACGACGTACTCGCGAACCACGTGATCGCGGACGGCTGCGATCCGAGACAGGGTGGCGCGGCCGTCGTCGGTGATCCGCACGAGACGGTGCCGGCCGTCGAGGTCGGAACGCACACGGACGACGTCGCCGGTGTCGATCATCCGACCGATCTGGCGCGAGACGGTGCTGACGCCCATGTGCACAGTCGTCGCGAGTTCGCTGATCCCGAACTGCTGACGCGACGCGAGGACCTCGAGGATGCGCAGATCGGTCGTCGTCCATCCGTGAGCACTGAACACGCTGTTGACCTGGGCCATCAGAGCCCAGCCGCCGTCGACGAACGAGTGCCAGAGAGCGGTCTGCTCGGGGGTCAGGCCGTCGTCGGAAGTGGACATCGGGGCGCTCGGCACCTGCGATCCGGGGAGCGGCCAAGAGCTTGTGCGTGATGCACGCGGCGACAATCCGGGATCGTTCACATTGGCCAACTTAGTATGCATTGTCGCGTAATGCGAAACCGTGTGGATCGACCGACCCACATCGCCCCGTCGCAGAAATCGACTAACCGAACGACCCGAGCGTCCTGACCAAATGGTCAACTTCGTACGGCGTCGAGTAGGGCCCGAGACCGATACTCACCGCACCCCCGAAGTCGCTCGCGCCCATCCGTGTCAGCGATCGGCATGGCAGGTCGGCGAGCGCACATATCCCGTTGTCGGAGAGGCGTCGGACGACCTTGTCGGCCGACACCTGATCGACGGTGAAGCTCAGCGTCGGGACGCGGTTACCCGGCGATCCGACCACCGACACCTGGCTGAGCTGCTCGAGTGTGGTGGTGAGGTAGACCATCAGCCGGTCCAGGTACTCGCTGACCGCGTCGAGGGAGGCGACGAGCCGTCGACGCCGCTTTCCGATGGCACCGGCATCCAGTGAGGCCAGGTGCTCGATCGACGCGACGAGGCCGGTCAGTAATCCACCCTGTAGCGGTTCGAGTTCGAGGCGCGCAGGTCCGACTGCACGCGGATCGACCGACATCGGCACGAGCCGTTCCATCGTGCGGGGGTCCCGGAACGCCATGGCGGCGACCCGTGGACCGCCCCACCGTTCCGCTGACACGACGAGGACGTCTGCGCCGAGTTCGTTGATATCGAGAGGCATGTACGGAGCAGCATTCGTCGCGTCGACGACCAGCATCGCGCCGCGTGTGCGCGCCATCTGCGCGATCGCCGGGATGTCGGTGATCGCACCGAGCGTCGACGACGCCAGTGTCACCGCGACCACCGCGGTCCGCGCACCGATCAATTTCTTGTACTGCCACACGGGCAACTCACCCGTCTCGACGTCGAGCTCCGCCCACCGCACCGACCCGCCATAGCGTCCGACGACGCGCATCCACGGCACGATGTTGGGCTCGTCGTCGGCATGACTTACGACGACGTCGCCGCCGAGCCAGGTATTGGGCGCGATCGACTCCGCCAACGCCCAGATGAGCGCCGACCGCGACGGTCCGAGCACAATGCCCGCCGCCCGCGCACCGACGAGGTCGGCCACCGCTCTGCGCGCACCGTCGACCGCCTCCGCGGTGTGGACCGCTCCCGGATAAACACCCCCGGGGGCCGCACCGAGCTGCCGGAATCCCGAGGACACGGCGCTCGCCACTGCGTCGGGGATGAGCATGCCCGCCTGGGCGTCGAAATGAATCCAACCGTCGCCGAGCGAGGGGAACAGTCCTCGCACCGCGGCGACATCGAGACTCATGCCAGCCACGATAGACGGCGCGGTCGGCGAGTTCGGACAGCTCGTCGGATCGACGTGTGGACATTCGTGCCGCCGCTCGGCGC
Organism: Gordonia otitidis NBRC 100426; assembly: GCF_000248075.1. Lineage (GTDB taxonomy): Bacteria > Actinomycetota > Actinomycetes > Mycobacteriales > Mycobacteriaceae > Gordonia > Gordonia otitidis. The sequence goes on from NZ_BAFB01000241.1 coordinate 19,289, forward strand.
CGTCAATACCCACGACTCGCAACGGGCGTCAGAGGCTTTCGGCACAATGGGACGCATGGCTAGCGAAGGCACATCGTCCGGAGCGTTCGATCCCCGCGGTTTCGGTTCCCCCGCACACGACGACATCGAGGTTGTCGGTCCGGGTGACCACGCACATCAGAAGGACAACGACGGCGAATCGAAAGACAGCGTCGCCGACATGGTCGAGCAACCCGCCAAGGTCATGCGCATCGGCACCATGATCAAGCAATTGCTCGAAGAGGTCCGTGCGGCTCCTCTCGACGAGGCGTCTCGTAATCGGCTCCGCGAGATCCACCAGACGTCGATCCGCGAACTCGAGGACGGTCTGGCTCCTGAACTGCGCGAAGAACTGGAACGCCTGGCACTGCCCTTCTCGGACGATTCGACGCCGTCGGACGCCGAACTGCGAATTGCGCAGGCCCAGCTCGTCGGTTGGCTCGAAGGACTCTTCCACGGAATCCAGACGGCACTCTTCGCCCAGCAGATGGCGGCGCGCGCCCAACTCGAGCAGATGCGGCAGGGTGCGCTACCCCCGGGCATCGTCGCTCCTGGAGGCCCGGGAGGCCCCGGCGGCGGGCCGAGCACCGGTCAATACCTCTGAGCATCGGTCCAGACCCGGTCCCTGCCACGCCGCCCGTTCCGGAACGTCAAACTGCTCGCTTGTATGCTGAATCCCCGTGTCAGCGGTAGTCAGCGAGCGGAAAGTTCCGCCACCACCCACGACGTCGGATTCGAGGTCGTTTCGGCGGGCGTTCAAGGACCTCTCCGACGGACTGCGCGCGCGGGAACTGTGGGCGCTGCTCGGCTGGCAGGACATCAAGCAGCGGTACCGGCGATCGGTCCTCGGGCCGCTGTGGATCACCATCGCAACCGGCATCACCGCCGTGGCGATGGGCTTGCTGTACTCGCAGTTGTTCGACGAGGACATCACCACCTTCCTGCCGTACGTGACCCTCGGTTTCATCTTCTGGGGCTTCATCGAGGGATCGATCCTCGACGGTTCCGAGGTGTTCGCGAAGAACGAGGGATTGATCAAGCAGATCCCGTCGCCGCTGTCGGTGCACGTCTACCGGCTCGCGTGGCGACAGCTGATCATCTTTGCGCACAACATCGTCATCTACCTCGTGCTGCTCGCGATTTTCTGGAAGCACATCCACCTCAGCTGGACCGTCGTGCTGATCATCCCGGCGATGATCCTGTTCGTGATCAACAGCGTGTGGGTCGCGATGGTCTTCGGCATCCTGACCACCCGCTTCCGCGACATCGGTCAGTTGCTGACCACCGCGGTACGGCTGGTGTTCTTCATGACGCCGATCATCTGGAGCGCGCAGTCGCTGCACAAGGTCGCAGGCGAGGGATCGTCGCGTGCACGCATCGTCGAGATCAACCCGATGTTCCATTACCTGGAGATCACGCGCGGGCCACTGCTCGGTGAGTCGGTGGCCTTCTACCACTGGGCCATCGTCATCGGCTGCACCGTCGTCGGATGCCTGCTCGCCCTGTTCATCATGCGCAACTACCGCGCCCGAGTTCCGTATTGGGTGTGAGCATCGTGTCCGACTCCCCGAAACCCATCTCCAAGAACGATTCCGTCCGCGTCGACACCTGGGATGCCTGCGTCGACTTCCCCATCTTCGACGCCAAGACACGGTCGCTGAAGAAGTCCGTACTCGGCGCTGCGGGAGGCGTGATCGGCGCCAACGCGTCGAACGTCGTGGTGGTCGAGGCGCTCAAGAACATCAACCTGCACCTCGAACACGGCGATCGCATCGGCCTCGTCGGCCACAACGGCGCCGGCAAATCAACGCTGCTGCGGCTGCTGTCGGGCATCTACGAGCCGACCCGCGGATCGTGTCGGGTCAAGGGCCGGGTGGCTCCGGTCTTCGACCTCGGTGTCGGCATGGACCCGGAGATCTCCGGCTACGAGAACATCATCGTCCGTGGCATGTTCCTGGGTGTCAGCCGTAAGGAGATGCTCGCCAAGACCGACGAGATCGCGGAGTTCTCCGAACTCGGCGACTACCTCAACATGCCGCTTCGGACGTATTCGACCGGTATGCGCGTCCGGCTCGCGCTCGGCGTCGTGACCAGCATCGATCCCGAGATCCTCATCCTCGACGAGGGTATCGGCGCCGTCGACGCCGAGTTCATGAAGAAGGCGCGTACCAGGCTCCAGTCGCTTGTCGAACGGTCGGGCATCCTCGTCTTCGCCAGTCATTCCAACGAGTTCCTCGCGCAACTGTGCGACCGTGCTCTCTGGATCGACCACGGTGAGATCCGGATGGACGGCGGCATCGAAGAAGTGGTCGGCGCCTATGAGGGACCGGCCGCTGCCGCGCACGTGCGCGAGGTGCTCGACGAGATGGCGCAGACCGACGGCACGTCGGCATGAGTGGCTCCGCAGGCACGGCGTCGCGGGTCGTCGCGGTCGTGGTGACGCATCGTCGGGCGCAGTTGCTGGCCGAGTCGCTGGCCGTGGTCTCCTCCCAATCGCGTCCCGTCGACCACCTCGTCGTCGTCGACAACGGGAACGAGCAGCAGGTGGCCGAACTCGTTGCTAGGCAGCCTATTCCAACGACGTATGTGGGTTCGGAGCGCAATCTCGGCGGTGCGGGCGGATTCGCCCTCGGCATGCTGCAGGCGTTGGCGCTCGGGGCCGACTGGGTGTGGTGCGCCGACGACGACGGGCGCCCGGAGGGTGGTGAGGTGTTGTCGACGCTGCTCGACTGCGCGGCGCGGCATCGGCTCGACGAGGTATCGCCGGTGGTCGTCAACATCGACGACCCCGACACACTCGCCTTTCCATTGCGCCGCGGAGTGGCGTGGCGGCGCAAGCGGTCAGAGTTGTTCGAGGGCGACGGCGAGCCCGCCGGCGACGACGACCTGCTCCCGGGTATCGCGTCGCTGTTCAACGGCGCGTTGTTCTCGGCGCATGCGCTCGACGTGGTGGGCGTCCCCGACCTCCGGTTGTTCTTCCGCGGCGACGAGGTGGAGGTCCATCGACGCCTCGTACGCTCCGGATTGCGCTTCGGCACGTGCCTGACCACGGCGTATCTCCACCCATACGGGTCCGACGAGTTCCGCCCGATCCTCGGCGGCCGCATGCACACGCAGTACCCCGACAACGCTGTCAAACGGTTCTTCACCTATCGCAACCGCGGCTTCCTGATGAATCAGCCGGGTCTGCGCAAACTGCTGCCCCAGGAATACGCACGGTTCGGCTGGTACTTCCTCGTGCAGCAGCGCGACGTCGCGGGCTTCCGCGAGTGGTTCCGCCTGCAGCAGCTCGGGCGACGCGAGCGGTTCGTGCGGCCCGACTGAAGAGTCGACTGTACGCTCCCTGCCGCCGACCGTGCGCCCCGTGCCGCCGACTGTGCGCTCGGTGCCGCCGACCGTGCACCCCCTGCTGTCGACCGTGCACCCCCTGCTGTCGACTGTGCACCCCGTGCCGCCGGCCGTGCGCAATTCGCGGTCCGCCCACACCAGAACTAGAACGTGTTCTAACCTGTGAGAGACATCGATCCACACAGGGAGAGACATGCGGTTCACCTTCGCCGAAGCGATGACAGATCCCAACTTCTATGCACCACTCGCCCAGGCGGCCGAGAAGGCCGGGTACGCAGGCTTCACCATCCCCGACTCGCTCGCGTATCCCGAGGAGTCCGACGCCGCCTATCCGTACACGCCGGACGGCAATCGGGAGTTCCTCGACGGCAAGGCGTTCATCGAGACATTCATCGAGGCCGCTGCGCTCGGAGCAGTGACGTCGACAATCCGCTTCACGCCCTTCGTTCTCAAGCTGCCCGTACGACCGCCCGCGCTGGTCGCCAAACAGGCGAGTTCCGTTGCCTACCTGACGAATAACAGGCTCGCACTCGGTGTCGGTACCAGTCCGTGGCCGGAGGACTACGAGTTCATGGGCGTCGACTTCGCCCGACGCGGCAAGCGAATGGACGAATGCATGGACATCTTCCGCGGACTTACGTCCGGCGAGTACTTCGAGTTCCACGGCGAGTTCTACGACATCCCACGCATCAAGATGACCCCCGCTCCGACCGAACCGATCCCGCTGCTCGTCGGAGGGCACGCCGACGCCGCGTTGCGCCGAGCAGTGGTCCGGGGCGACGGCTGGATGCATGGTGGCGGTCCCGCTGAAGAACTCGACGCCCTGCTCGACAAGATCACCGACATCCGCAAGGCGGAGGGGAAGCTCAACGCCCCGTTCGAGATCCACGTCATCTCTCTCGACGCGTACACGGTCGACGGATGTAAACGCTTAGAGGACAAGGGCATCACCGACGTGATCGTCGGTTTCCGGCTCCCGTACGTCATGGGTGACGACACCGAACCGCTGCAGACCAAGATCGACCATCTCAACTCCTACGCCGACAACGTGATCGCCAAGGTCAACCGCTGACGCACAGTCGGCGACGGGGAGCGCACACTCAGCAGCACAGAGCGCACACTCGGCAGCACAGAGCGCACAGCCGACGACGGGGAGCGCACAGCCGACAGCAGGGAGCGCACAGTCGGCGACAGGGAGCGCACACTCAGCAGCACAGAGCGCACAGCCGACAGCAGGGAGCGCACAGTCGGCAGCACGGAGCGCACAGCCGGCGTCAGCGGCGCATCTCGACGACCTGCGAGTTGTTGAACGGAGTCTGCCGCACGACGTGGAGGCCGGACGCCGAAAGCTGTTGATACAGCGGAGTCGAGGTGAAGTGGTTGGGCGAGAAGACCCAGTACGCGGTGGCCCCGGGATAGGTGACGTAGCCGCGATCGCGGTCTTTGTCGGTGATCACCCACATCACGGTGCAGCTCTCCGCGAATCGTCGATACGCGGTGACGGGTTTGTCACCGTCCCAGAGCGAGTCGGCGCGGATCGCATCGACCGACGGTCCGACATCGCGCAGGCCGACGAAGTCATCCGGCTTGGCGCGTAGGACCACCCGTTGCGACACCGGACTCCATGTCGGTTGCGACGAGAATGCAACACAGTCGCCGGGGCGGGCATTGTCGCCGACGTAGTCGGCTGCTTCGGAGAAGTCCGTGCCACCCAGGCGACCGTACGGGCTGCGGTCGGCAAGATACGTCGGTGCTGCGGCAGCGGCCAAGACCACAACGAGAAGCGCTGCGGCCCACATGCGGTCGCGGGCGATCTGTCGTACCGCCCACGCGAGGATCAGCGCCACGCCACCGGCGGTGAAGATGAGATAGCGGGGCGTGTACACCGCGTCGACCAGCCACGAGAAGACGAAAACCAATACTGCGGGCACCGCCACCCACAGCAGACCGACACCGAGGATCGACCATCGCCCCCGTGCGCCCCGAACGGCTGCGACGGCAACCCCCACCACGGTGACAACGGCACCGAGGACGAGGAAAACGGTTGCACCGTCGAAGAACTCGTATCTCGCGTAATTGGCGAGCATCCGCGGGGTCATCTGCTCCACCCACGAGATCTGGCCCCGCTGAGAGATCACGACCCGGGCGAACGGCGCGATGACCAGACAGACGGCGAACGCCGCGATCACGAAAGCGATCACACTCGAGAACCGTCGAGGCCTCCCGGCATCCCCGCGGGCCCGTGCGCAGACGATCATCAGGTGCGCGGCGAGCAGTGTGATGGTGAAGAAGAACCACATCACGCCGACAACACACACGATCACGTACGCCACCCACCAACCCCAACGTCGACGCCGCGATGCAGTGACGTCGACATCCAGCGCGATCAGCAGGACCAAGGTCATCGCGATCGCCAGCGCGATCGTCCCGGCATACGATCGGGCCTCCGAGCCCGCCCAGGTGGTCCGCGGCAGACAGAGCAACACGAGTCCGGCGATGACGCCGAAGCGCGTGTCCCACAACCGTTCACCGAGGACGACGAACAGGCCGGCCGCGACCCCGATCGCCAGTGCGGACGGGAACCTCAGCGAGAACTCCGACAGTCCGAACACCTTGGTCCAGACATGCATGCACAGGTAGTAGAGGGCGTGCACAGCGTCGGTCCGCGCGAGCAGGTCGACCATCGCCGACAGCGGGCGATGTATTGCCGAAACCGTCGCAGCCTCGTCGTACCAGAGCGAGGGACGCCAGGACCCCATGGCGGACAGGAACACTCCGAGGATCCCGACCGCAAGCGCGGGCAGGACAGTGCGGAGTCGTTCAGTCGCCGTCAAACAATCTCATCCAGTTCTCGCGGCTGGTCAGTTCGGGCATGGCGCGCTGCCACTGGTCCGCCACGTCAAGTCCCTCGCGACGCAGTCGCACGCACAACTCGGCGAGCTCGCGACCGAGCCGCACCGCGGTCTGCTTGTCGCGCCGCCTGACCCGCACCCCGGTCTGCGACGAGTCGGTCACCACGGCCGACGAGAACAGTCCGACATGCCACCAGCGTCCGTCGTCGGCGGAGATGGAGACCGGCGCTGGTGAGACACGCCCGAGCCATTGCTGCACAGCACGTTTGACCAGGACGCGGGTTTCCTTGTCCTCGTCGGGCAGTGGTCCGCGTCGCGAGATCCTGGTGTTCGGGTCGGCGTCGAGTACGACGTCGGCGCTGTCGCGGATGACGGTGTCGGGATACTGCGCGCGCAGTTCCTTCAACTCCGGCAGCTTCGACACGCCACCGTCGGCCAGTATCGATGGCCCGCTCAGGAAATCTCTCACGGCGAGCAGGAAGGTCGCGGCCAGTCCGTAGCGCATCGACACGATGTGCGAGCCGATCTCCTTGGCGACGACTGCGGCCACGTGTTTCGGATCGTAGGGTCCGTGGATCGCCGCGACGACGAGCGCGTTACGCCAGCTGAAGTAGCGCGACCAGTCGTCGTAGTCCTTGAGGTGGAAGTCGGCGTGCCAGACACCGGCATTGGGAAGTGTGACCGTCGGAAAACCGTTGCGGCGCGCGCGGATACCGAATTCGATGTCGTCCCATTGGAAGAACAGCGGCAGCGAGAGTCCGGCAGCATAGACCGCTTCGACCGGAAGCAAGCACGACCACCAGCCGTTCCAACCGGCGTCGGTCCGCGCATCCTGTTGCTTCTCGAGAGCGTTGAGGCCCTGCTTGCCGTAGGCGCCCGGCCGCCCAGCCTTGAGTTCGTCGAGTGCCTCCCACTCCCCGGTCATGTGCACGCGGTACGTCTCCGACGCGAGCAGCATCTGCGAGCCAACGAGCATCGGCCGAACCGTGCTGTTGGCGAAGGAGGTCAGTCGCAGCACGGATTCCGGTTCGCAGGTGATGTCGTCGTCCATCACGACGATGTCGGTCTCGTGGCTGCCACCCTTGGTGACCTCGTGGATACCGCGGTTGAATCCGCCGGCGCCCCCGAGGTTGGGCTGGGTGATGTAGTGCAGGCGGTCACCGAGGACAGTGGCCACCTCACTGAACCGCTCCTGGTCTGCGACGCGGTCAGTGCCCTGGTCGACGATGTACACAGCTGCAACCCGCTCGAGCACGACAGGATCGGATGCGAGCGCCATCACCGTCGCCACGGCGTCTACCGGCCGGTTGTGTGTGCACATGACCACCGACACAGGGCGATCACGAACCCGCGAATCCACACTCCACTCGACGTCGGAGATGCTGGCGGGACCGTCGATGGCTGTCAGCTCGAACCAGAGCGCACCGCCGTCGACGAAGCGCTTGACGTCGAGGTCGAAGCTCGCATGACCCTGGCCGGAGACCTCCGCGGTCTGTACGGGCCGTTCGCGACCACTGATATCCGACGCCCGAATGTCGATCCGCAGCGTCGTGCCGGGTGCGCAGTCGTGGTCGAAGTCGAGGCGGACCGACCGCACGCGGGTGTAGCTCTGCCAGAACGACGCGGGGAAACGTCCGAAGTAGGTGTTCACCGACAGTCGGGCGCCGGGCCCGAGGTGTGCGCGACGTCGATCGAGCCGAACCCGGGAGAGATCGACGTCGGCGTACATGCCCGGCTCGATCCGTGTGTCCGGGCCGGTGAAGAGCGTGCGCTGGACCAGCAAGCGATCCGACGACGAGCCGGTCTTCGGCGACAAATCGGACGATTCGGCCTGCTCGGTCGTTGTAGTGGTCGGCTGTGCTGCTGTCGACATTGCATCCCATTCGTCTCTTCGGGGGCTCCACGCGGCACGTGTCAGCCCCGACGGCCCCACACTAACCCACTTCCTGTGAGCGCCCCGGCACCGGCACCCGACGAGCTCACCGCTGGTGGGCAACGCCGACAGATCACTGCCGCAACGCATTCGGTCGGAATACCGCATTGCTCCCGAACCGGTGCACGCCCGGCTGTGCCGGAGCGCGCACACTGGGTGTGTCGGTGGTTACACCTGCCGGCGTTACCAGTCGGTCGTTCACGCGTCCGACAGTGCAGCCAAAGCAGCCTCAGCGGCGTTGAAGCCACACATCCCGTGCGCGCCACCACCCGGTGGGGTCGCGGCCGAGCACAGGTAGACACCACGGACGCCGGTCGCGTACGGCTCCGGGGTGAGTCGTGGGCGGGCCACCAGATGGAGGAGGTCGTTGCGTCCGCCGCCGATGTCGCCTCCGGGATAGTTCGGATTCGCTCGCTCGAGCTCGGCGGGCGTCGTCGCACGTACAGCGACGATCCGGGTGCGGAAGCCGGGTGCGAATCGCTCGATCTGCGCGGTCACATACTCCGTCGCGTCGCCCGAATACTCCTGCGGCACATGGGCATACGCCCACAGCGGCTTGAGTCTGCCCGACGCTCGATACGGGTCGGCCACCCATTGCTGTCCGACGAGGGTGAACGGACGGCGAGGCATCCGTCCCGCGGCGACGTCGGCTTCGGCCTGCACGATGTCCGATGCTTCGCCGCCGAGGTGCACGGTGCCCGCACGAGCGCAGTCACGTGCCGTCCAGCCGACCTCCTCCTCGATCACGTAGTCGACCTTGAAGGCGGCGGGCCCGCGGCGCCATCGCCGATACGACCGTGCGACGCGGGCGGGTTGACGCGCGCCGAGGATGTCGGCGGCTGCCTGCGGCAGCACATCGAGGATGACGACGTCGGCGCTGACCTGCGCGATGTCGGAGAGGGTCTGTCCCCTCTCGATGCGGCCGCCGAGCGAACGCAGCAGACCTGCGAGCGCGCAGGTGATCGCCGACGACCCGCCCACCGCGACCGGCCAGCCGCCGTGGTGGCCCGCGGCGGTCAGCATGAGGCCCGCTGCCGACGAACCGGGCAGGTCGAGTCGGGTGAAACCGTGCGCGGCCATGCCGGTGAACAGCGCGCCCGCGTGCGGACCGAGGAACCGGGCGATGCTCGTCGCCGGTGCCAGCGCAGGCAGTCCGAATCGGGCCAGCGCGAGCGGATGACGCGGCAGCGAGAGCATCGGCGAGAGCACGTCGTCGGCGATGTCGGGAAACCGCCTGGAGACCGCGCCGAGAAGCGAGAGCCACCTGTCCCCCGCCCCGGGATATCCGGCGTCGGCGAATCCGGCGGCGGTCTGCTCGATGTCGCGGAAGAGCAAGGCGGCGCCACCGTCGTCGCGTGGGTGTGCGCAGTCGATCTCCGGCCAGGACCAGCGCAGACCGTGCTCGGCGAGAGGGAGTGTTCGCAGATACGGCGAGGAGACGCCCAGCGGATGAAACGCCGAACAGTGGTCGACGACGATCTCAGGGTGCGCCTCGTCGAAGGGCCCGGACCTGGTGCCGCCACCGATCGTGTCGGCACCCTCGAGGACCGTCACGTCGAGTCCTGCCTGTGCGAGTCGGACCGCCGCCGCGAGTCCGTTCGGACCTGCGCCGACGACGATCGCGGTCGACACGACTACGTGACCCGGAAGATGACGGTGCGCTGCACCACGAAGTTGATGACCGTAGCCGTCCCCTGTGCGATCACATATGCAATGAGACTGTTGAGGAACGTGTGCTCCCAGACGTGGGCGAGCCAGGTGTAGATGCCGACGTTGACGAAGAACGTGCAGCAGTACAACAGCGCGACCGCGATGAACCGAGCGGTACTCGGTGATGCACGGAAGGTCCAGCGCCGGTTGATGATGTACGCGCAGGTGGTGCCACAGATGAAGCCGATGGCCTTGGACACCACCGGAGGCAACCCGACCCCGAACTGCAGGATCGTCGTCAATCCGAAGTCGAGGATGCCCGAGAGGACGCCGCTGATGACGAATCGGAGGATCTGCGTCGCGAGCGGGACGTCGGTCGACGCCTCGGCGTCGTCGACGGGGAGCTCGATCGGTGTCGGGGCGTGGCGCGTCGAGAAGTCTTCGTGCCGTGACTTGTGATCGTGCTCGTCGTCGGAGGTTGGGTCTTGCACCCTGCCACCCTAGACGGTGCGCCGAAGCGCTGAACTCAGAACTCCTCTTCGACGTCGGAGTCGCGGGCGGCCTTCTCGCCACGGTCGAGCGTCGAGAGTTCGGCGAGGTCGGCGGCGTCGAACGAAAAATCGAAGAGGTCCGCATTCTCGAGTTGCCGACCGCGGTGTGACGACTTCGGTACCACCGAGATGCCCTGCTGCACCGACCACCGCAGTGCGATCTGCGTCGGCGATTTGCCGTACTTGCGTGCGAGTCTGATGATCACGGCATCGCCGAGCATGCCCTCCTTGCGCCCGGTGGGATGCCACGCCTGCGCTGCGATTCCCCGCTCGGACATGAACTCACGCAGCTCGTCGCGCGCAAGCGCCGGTGAGCACTGGATCTGGTTGACCTGCGGCCACACACCGGTCTCGTCGTAGAGCATCTGCAGTTGATGCGCCTTGAAGTTCGACACCCCGGGCACGGTGATGAAGCCCTCCTCCGCGAGGGTCAGCAACGCGCGCCAGGAGTCGACGGTCCGGCCGAGACTCGGACACGGCCAGTGGATGAGGTAGACGTCGATGTGCGCGATACCGAGTCGGCGTGCGCTCTCTTTGGCCGCGTTGATCGCCTCGTCGAACCCCTGGTCGCCGCCACCGAGCTTGGTCTGGATCGCGACCTCGTCGCGGTCGATGCCGGATTCGCGCAAGCCCATGCCGACGCTGAGTTCGTTCGAGTATCGACTTGCCGTGTCGAGCAGGCGATATCCCGACCGCAGCGCACTCGACACCGCTTCGACGCATGGCATACCGAGCATGTCGTAGGTTCCGAGGCCCACCAGTGGCAAACGGTAGCCAGACGAGAGTTCGACCGAGGGGATGTCCACGTACTCAAGGATATGTTTGCGACGGACGATCGTGCCCGGTGAACAACCTGCGTCGATGACGCATCGTGACCATGGGGCCCCCGGCATGGCTCGCCCGTTCTAGTCATTTCGGAAACTACCCCGAGATCCGACCTGGACTTTTACCTCGGAGTATCGACGAAACCGACTGAAAACGGGCGACGGTGATCACCGCAGCGACAGGTGGGGTACCCCGGCCCTCGACAACCCGCCGTGGCGATGGTCTGCTCGATACATGGAGCGCTTCGACGACATCATCATCGGCGCAGGTCACAACGGGCTGACGACCGCGGCGTACCTCGCGCGCGCAGGCCGCCGAGTGCTGGTGCTCGAGCGTGCCGATCACGTCGGAGGTGCGAGCGTCTCCGCGGCGCCGTTTCCCGGAGTGCCCGCACAGCTCTCCCGATACTCCTACCTCGTGTCTCTGCTACCACGCGAGATCATCACCGACCTCGATCTCGACATCACCCTGATCCGACGCCGCTACTCGTCGTACACGCCGGTCCCGTCGGACCCCTCGCGCGGCCTGCTCGTCGACAACGCAGACGAGCAGGCCACCGCGGAGTCGTTTCGACGAATCACCGGCGATGACACCGAGTTCGCGTCGTGGCAGTGGTTCTACGGGCGTATGGGCGAGATCGCGCGCCGCGTCTTCCCTACGCTCATCGAACCCCTGCGCAGCGCCGAGGACCTACGTGATCTGGTGACCGGTGTGGCGGGTGCGTCCGGGCTCGACTCGTCGCTCGCCGAACTCTGGGAACTGCTCACCGAACGGCCCCTCGGTGAGCTCATCGAACGTTATTTCGTCGACGACGTGGTGCGCGGTGTCGTCGCCACCGACGGGCTGATCGGCACGTTTGCCGATCTCCACGACGCTCGGCTGCGCCAGAACATCTGCTTCCTCTACCACCTGATCGGTGGTGGCACCGGGGACTGGGATGTTCCGGTGGGAGGAATGGGTGCGGTGTCCGGGGCGCTGTACGAATCCGCTGTCGCGGCGGGCGCACAGATCCGTACCGGGGTACAGATCACCGGAATCGATCCGAGCGACGGCACGGTCGAGTGTTCCTCTTCGCCGTCCGGGATCCTCGCCCGCGGATCGATGCTCTACGTCGCGTGTGCGCCGCAATCGGTCAACTCCTGTCTCGACGATCCGCTCGACGTCGAATCAGACACGGCCGGGTCGCAATTGAAGATCAATCTGCTGCTGAATCGGCTCCCCGCATTGCGCGACGGCTCGACTGCCCCCGATGCCGCGTTCGCGGGGACGTTCCACATCAACGAAACGTACGGCCAACTCCACGCGGCATGGCAACAGGCCCGTGTCGAGAGGGTGCCCGACGTTCCCCCGTGTGAGATCTACTGCCACACTCTGTCCGACCGGTCGATCCTCGGTCCGGAACTCGAGGGAGCACACACGCTCACGCTCTTCGGGTTGCACATGCCACCAACCGTGTTCGACGCCCCTTCGGCTACGGGCGTAGCGGTCGAGGCCACCCTGGCGTCGTTGAATTCCGTTCTCGCAGAATCCATTCAATCTGTCATCGCGATCGATGCGCATGGCAATCCGTGTATCGAGGTCAAGACGCCACGTGACCTGGAAACCGCACTTGGTCTCCCCGGCGGCAACATCTTTCATCGGAGTCTGCAATGGCCCTGGGCTCCGGATCCCGATGCCGTCGGGCAGTGGGGCGTGGAGACACGGCATCCGCGCGTCCTATTGGCGGGTGCGGCAGCGCGTCGCGGCGGAGGCGTCAGCGGCATTCCCGGACACAACGCGGCGGCCTTCACATTGCGCTCCTGACCACCGCCGGCCGACGACGGTGCGGCGTCGTTGGCCGAGTCTCACGAGTCACGACGAGGGGGCCGAGCCGCGTCGGGCACACGTACGCGCGCGGTAGGATCGTCGGCGATGTCTACTGAAGAGCTGTTGCCGATCACCACGCGCACGCTGGCCGGATGGTCACGTACCACCCCGATCACCGGGCATGTCCTGTCGACGCCGTACCCCGAGGTCATCGCCGATGCGGTAGCTCGGGTTGCCGACGACAACGCCGACAAACCGGACTACCTCAAGCGTGGGGTCATCGCCCGCGGCCTCGGCCGCTCGTACAACGAGTCGGCGCAGAATTCCGGTGGCCTGACCGTCGACATGACACCACTGACCAGGATTTATTCGCTCGACGAAGAGACCGGCATCGTCGACGTCGACGCAGGCCTCTCGATCGATCATCTGATGAAGGTGGTCGTGCCGCGCGGCTTCTGGGTGCCGGTGATGCCCGGCACTAGGCAGGTGACCATCGGTGGCGCCATCGCGCACGACATCCACGGCAAGAACCACCACGCGACTGGCGCGTTCGGCGATCACGTCACCGAGATGCAACTCCTTGTTGCCGACGGCCGCATTCTCACCCTGACTCCCGACGGCTCGCCCGACGACCCCGACGGCTCGCTGTTTTGGTGCACGGTGGCGGGCATCGGTCTGACGGGCATCGTGCTGCGGGTGAAGATCAAGCTCAAGCGCACCGAGACGGCCTACTTCAAGGCCGACACCTTCACCACCAACAACCTCGACGAGACCATCGCGCTGCACCTTGAGGACAACTACGAGGACGGCTACGAGTACGCGTCCGGCTGGTTCGACACGATGAGCGCCGCCCCGAAGCTCGGTCGCGGTTCGTTCAGCCGCGGCAATCTGGCAACGTTCGACGAACTGCCGGACAAGCTCAAGAAGGATCCACTCAAGTTCAACCCGAAGCCGCTGATCACGCTGCCGAATATCTTCCCGCGTGGACTTGACAACAAATTCGACTTCGGGCTCATCGGCGAGCTCTACTACCGGGCCGGATCGAACAAGCGCGGCATCATCGAGAGCCTGCCGCAGTTCTACCACCCGCTGGATCTGATCGGGAACTGGAACAACGCGTACGGGCGCCCCACCGCATACGGCAAGGGCGGCGGCTTCACCCAGTATCAGTTCATCGTGCCGAAGGGCAACGAGGACGAGTTCAAGAAGATCATCACCGACATCCAGGCGTCGGGTCACATCAGCTTCCTCAACGTGATCAAGCTGTTCGGCAAGGGCAACCCCAAAGCGCCGCTGTCGTTTCCGTTCGAGGGGTGGAACGTCTGCCTCGACTTCCCGCTGCGCGCGGGGCTCGCGGAGTTCCTCAACGACATGGATCGCCGGGTCATGGAGATCGGTGGACGGCTCTACACCGCGAAGGATTCGCGGACATCGGCCGAGCATTTCCACAAGATGTACCCGCAGATCGACAGGTGGATCGCCAAGCGTCGTGAAATCGATCCGACGGGCGTGTTCTTGTCCGACATGGGCCGCAGACTCGAACTGAACTGACCAGCTCGGGCCGAGCTCCGTTGCAGCCGAATCGTAGTGCAGCGCAGGGCACGGTGCCGGTCCTACGTCCAGACCACCACCAACTTCTGACCCATCCGAGGAGACACCACCCATGTTCAACGCCGTCGATGCGCCGCAATCGATCCTGATCCTCGGTGGTAGCTCCGAGATCGGGCTCGCCATCGCGTCCGAGTTCTTGCAGCGCGGCCCGGCGCGGGTGATCCTCGCCGTCGTCCCGGGCGATCCGACCGCCGACGCCGCAGCCGACACCATGCGCAAAGCGGGTGCGACCTCCGTCGAACTCATCGACTACGACGCCACGAAGCCCGAGACGCATCCCGAGACCATCGAAAAGGCTTTCGCCGGAGGCGATGTGGACCTGTCGATCGTCGCCGCGGGCGTGCAGTTCGACGACGAGCAGGTCTGGCAGGACCAGCAGAAAGCAGTCACCGAGGTCACCATCAACTACACCGCAGCGGTCAGCGTCGGTGTACTGCTGGGCCAGAAGCTCAAGCATCAGGGCCGGGCACAGATCGTCGCGATGAGTTCGGTTGCGGGCGAGCGCGTTCGACGCAGCAATTTCGTGTACGGATCGTCGAAAGCAGGACTCGACGGCTTCTACCTCGGCCTCGGCGAAGCACTGGCCGATGACGGCGTGCACGTCCTGGTCGTCCGCCCCGGTCAGGTGCGCACCCGACTGTCGGCGAACGTCAAGGAAGCGCCCCTGACCGTCAACAAGGACGTCGTCGCCAAGGCCGTCATC
>NZ_BAFB01000240.1 GCF_000248075.1 Gordonia otitidis NBRC 100426
CCCCCCATCATCTCCGCCGAACACGTCCGCGACATCGCCGCCCGCCCGGACACGGTGACCCGCCGGGTGGTACCGACAAACACTCCCGAGAACGCCGACGGCACCTACACCCTGCCCGCACACGGCACCGACCCCTACCGCCCGTCCACCGCCTTGGATGAGGCGGTGCGCTGCCGCGACGGCTACTGCGCCGACCCCGGCTGCGCCCATTCGGCATGGACCGCCGACAACGACCACGTCACCGAATACGACCACCACAACCCCGAGGCCGGTGGGCACACCAGCTATGAGAACCTCAACACCAAATGCCGATACGGGCACATCCAGAAAACATTCGGCAACTGGATCGATGACCAATACCGCGACCCCGCCACCGGCCGGCTGGTCACCGAATACATCACCCCCGAAGGCTTCGTCATCCCCGGCGACGCCGAAACCTTCGAAGACGCCTTTCCCGGACTACGCCGACTCCGGTTCACCCCACCAACCACCGGCGACCCGCCACCGCGTCGAATCAAGCCACCCGAGACCAACCCGCGCCACCGAACACGCGCGGCGAACAAACACGCCCGCCGCCGCGCCGAACGCCACCGCAACCGCCAACGCCGCCTCACCCGCAACGCCGACAAACCCTACGCCGACGTCGCAGGACCACCACCGTTCTGACACGGCCGACCGAGCCAGAGCAGATGTACTCCGGAAGTCGACAGTCAGTTGCTACTTGAGTGCTGCGAGTCCGGCGGCGATGAACTCTCCGGTTGCCTCCCCGGCGTGCTCGGCGCCCTCCGACGCCGCGCCTGCGCGGGCGCGATGGCTGATACCCTCCGCAATCACGCCCAGTTTGAGATTCGCCAACCCGAGATAGAACGGCCAGTCGCCGAGGTCGTTTCCGGTCAGTGCCGCGTAGCGCTGAGCCATGTCGTCGGCGGACGGGTATCTATCACTCGTCCACGCACCGTCGAACCCGAGCACCCTGTCGAACACGGGCGTCCTGTACACACACATGAGCGCAACGTCGGTGATCGGATCGCCGAGCGTCGACATCTCCCAGTCCACCACCGCGGCAACGGTTCCCGGGTCATCAGCGGCGAGAATGGTGTTGTCGACGCGGTAGTCGCCGTGGACGATCGTCGCGCGCGCATGCTCCGGCACGCGCGCACCAAGCGCCTCGACGAGTGTGTCGACATCGGGCAGGTCACGACTGCGCACATGCGACCACTGCCGAGCCCACAACTTCACCTGCCTACCCGCGAAACCTGCCGGCCTGCCGAACTCTCCGAGCCCGACCGCCTCGTAGTCGACGCCGTGCAACGCAGCCAGTGTCGAGATCAAGCCGTCGGCATTGCGCGCCACCTCGTCGTCGGACAATGCGGACAGGTCGTCGCCTGTGCGTATCACCGTTCCGTCGACGAATTCGACAATGGTGCACGGCGCCCCGAGTACCGAGCCGTCGGAGTCGAACGCCACCGGTGCCGCAACCGGGACGTCGGTACGCGCGAGCGCAGACGTCACCGCCCACTCGCGCCCCATGTCATGCGCCGACGGCGTCAGCCCGCCGGTCGGGGGCCGTCTGGCGACCCAACGATGCACACCGTCACTGACCATGAAGGTGAGATTCGACTTCCCGCCACTGATCAACTCGACGTCGAGCGGCCCGGCAACGTCGACTCCAGTGTCCACCAGGAACCGCTGCAGCGTAACGGGATTCAGAACGGATTCGACGGTGCTCATGCGTGCTCCCCGGCATCCGAGGAGGCCTGACGTTTGCGCGCACGTCCTATCGCCCTGCGCGCGATGGCCCAGCGGTGCACTTCGGACGGCCCGTCGTAGATCCGGAACGGTCGGAGTTCTCGCTGTAGTCGTGCGAGTGGCAGGTCGTCGGAGACACCGAGCCCCCCGCACATCTGGATGGAACGATCGACGATACGTGAGTATGCTTCGGCAGCAAACGTTTTCGCGATTGATGTCTCCGACGACGCATGGTGACCTTCGTCGAGTTCGTAACAGGCCTTGACCAGGAGTGCGCGCGACGCCGCGAGATCGATCTCGTTGTCGGCGACCATCTGTTGGGTCATGCCGAGGTCGCCGAGTGTCCCGCCGAATCCGTTGCGTTGGGCGACGTACTCGACGGCGATGTCGTGGCAGCGTACGGCGATCCCGAGCCAGCGCATGACGTGTGTCATACGCGCGGGGCCCAATCGCACCTGGGCGTATCGGTAGCCCTGGTCGACCTCGCCGAGCACGTCGGCGTCGGGGACAAAGACGTCGGTGAAGCGGACCTCGCAGTGGCCGCCGATCATCGCCCGGTCGGTGGTGTGGATGTGTCTCGTGACCTCGATACCGGGGGTGTCGCCCGGAGCGAGGAACATCGTCGCGCCGCCACGGTCGCCGGGCGCTCCGGCGGTACGCGCCATGATGATGTAGAAGCCGGCCCCGTCGGCTCCCGTGATGAACCGCTTCTCGCCGTTGATCTTCCAGCCGCCATCGACCTTGGTCGCCGCGGTGCGCAGTTGGTTGGGGTCCGAGCCAGCTCCTGGCGCCGGTTCGGTCATCGCGAACGCGGAGCGGACGTCACCACTGGCCAACGGCGCAAGGTATTTGAGCTTCTGCTCGTCGTCTGCGATGTGGGCCAGCATGTGCACGTTGCCCTCGTCCGGTGCCCCGATGTGCAGAGCTGCGGGACCGAACGTCGAATAGCCACCGGCTTCGAAGACCGGAACCCGATCCGACATCGAGAGTCCGTGACCGCCGAACTCGACAGGCGCATGTGGTGCGAAGATGCCCAACTGCTTGGCCTTCTCGTTCAGGTCGCGCCGTAGATCGTCGCCGCCCGCCGCGGTGATGTCCCCGTCGTTCGCGTTCTCGATCGGCAGCACGACGTCGGCGATGAATGCGGTTGTCTTCTTGACGAGGTCCGTCACGTCGGACGAGTAGCTCAGTTGCACTGCCATCAGGTCTCCGTACTCGAAATTGTCGCCGGGACTCGCCGAATCCCGGTGAGTCGATCAACACGCGCCGACCGAGCGTTCGTTCGGCGACCCCAGAGTGCCAGAAGGACGCTGCCCGGGTCAACCGATCAACCGAGTACGACCTCAGCGCTCAACGTATCCGACGGTGGCCCTCGAGAGATCCAGATTGCGTGCGATCAGCTCGTCGGGGCCCAGTTCGCCGTCGGGCTTGAACCATGTCGAGACACCGACGCAGATCGTCGTGACAGCGCGCGCGGCATCCTTGGGATACCTGGTACGAAAGTCGCCGGCGTCGACTCCGGCGAAGACGATCTCGTCGACCATCCGCTGTTGACGGTCGCGTAACCCGATGTAGGTCTGCTTGTAGCTGCTGTCGAGGCTGCGGATCTCGGTCGATCCGACGAACGCCTGCTCACGGCGATACATGTGGAAGCGGAGAAGCGATTCGACGACTGCGTCGAATTGGTCGACAGGCTCGGGACCGGCCTCGGTGACAGCCTCTTCGGAGCGGGTGAGGAGATCGGTCATCGTCCTCTCGAGCAGCCCCTGCAGCAGCGATTGCTTCGACGGATAGTGGTGATAGAGCCCGGGAACGGACAGGTTTGCCCGTGCGGCGATCTCGCGCACCGACGTGCCGTGGTAGCCGTGCTCAGCGAATGCGGCCAGCGCCGCAGCGAGTGGAACGGGCAACTCGGGCTCGCCGAAATCACGCCAGCGCCCCGTCTGCTCCCCCACTTCCGCATCGTCGACGCCGCTACTCATGGCATCCAACATATCCTCATCCACTTCGTGTCACCGCAGGCACCAGCGACATCATCAACGCGACGCCCAGATCGACCACCTCGTCGGGGCCCATCGGGACATCGTCGTCGAGCCACGCCGACAACAGTCGTGCCAGCCCGCCCACCTGGAACTGGGCGGCTCCCATGACCCATGGGCCGGGTGGCGTCTCGAGTGCCGCGGATGTGGCCTCGAGGGTGATCGACGCGAAGACGGCGGTGGAATCCCGGCGCTTGTCGGCCAGCACAGGGCTGGTGAGCATCGGCGAGAACAGCAGTCGCCCCTTCCGACGGTCGGAGTCGATGATCGCGATGATCGCCGCGACGGCAGCGCGGACCTTGTCAGCGACGCCCGAACCCGTGCTGAATGCGGACAGTGCGTCGCGCGAGATCTCGTCGATCACGCGGTCGTAGGTCGCAGCCACCAGGGCATCGATCGAGTCAAAGCTCTCGTAGAAATATCGCGGGTTGAGCGACGTCGCGCCGCACACGCCCCGAACCGTCACAGACTGAGGCGGCTGCCCGCCGAGCAACTGCAGGGCTGCGTCCATCAGGGCGATACGGCGGCGCGCCACCCGTTCGTCACCCTTGACCCCGCTATAGGTGCGAAGTCCCTCGCTCACGTCGCTCACGTCGTCCATCTTGACATCCGTGACGGGTCGGGCGTTGAATCAGGAAACAGTCGTTACCAGATAGGAGCCGCCGCGATGCCGGTGCCCGACACCCGCCCGAACGCCGTGGATAACCAGCATGGGCAGGACCGACGAGTGGACGACAGTCGCGGGCGCGACGAGATCGACAGTTCCGACCTGGTCATGCTCGGCGCCGCTGCGCTCGCCGGTCCTGCGAACGTGATCATGCAACTCGCGCTCCCAGCGGTCGGCTACGGCGTGTACGAGAGCCGCGTGGACTCCGGCAATCTGTTCAAACATCCGGTCAAACGCACGCGAACGACGTTGAGCTACCTTGCCGTCGCCGCGATGGGATCACCGTCCGACCGTCAGGCGTATCGGCGCGCCGTCGGTCGGGCACACGCCAGGGTTCACTCGACACCGCAGAGTCCCGTGTCGTACAACGCGTTCGACCCGAGTCTGCAACTCTGGGTGGCCGCATGCCTGTACAAGGGCTGGGAGGATGTCCAGCACGTCTACGGCGATCCGTCGATCATCTCCGAGGAGACCTACCGAGCGGGCGCGGTCATGGGCACCACCCTGCAGGTGCCGCCACACATGTGGCCCGCTACCCGCGCCGACTTCGAAACCTACTGGCAGGACACACTTTCAACACTGGTGATCGATCCTCCGATCCGGGAGCATCTGCTCGCGATAGCGCGCATGGAGTTCGCGGGACCGATCGTCGCCCGCATCGGGGGCTGGTGGTCGTACATCATGACGGTCGGGTTCCTCCCCGACGACTTTCGCGACAAGATGGGTGTCGAGCTCGCGCCGTGGCAGCAGACGGTGTTCGACGTGCACAACGTCATCGTTCGTCATACGGTGCGTCATCTACATCATCTACCGAAACCGTTGCAGCAGTTCCCGTTCAACCTTCTACTCGCCGACGTACGGCGCCGCGTCCGGACCGGCAGACCGCTGGTCTGACATCGTCCGGGCGCTCACCCGACGGTCGCGAGAGCCTCGGGTGTGAGGTCGTCGACGCGCGTGTGTCCGGCGAGACCGAGTGTCAGGTCGAGTTCGGCGACGATGTTGGCGACCGCGTCGCGGGCGCCGTCCGCACCCGCGAGCGCGAGTCCGTACATGTGCGGTCGTCCGATACACACCGCATCCGCGCCGAGCGCGAGCGCCTTGAAAACATCTGCGCCCGAATAGATTCCCGAGTCGATCAGCACGGCGATCCGGTTATCAACCGCCGGGCCGATGGCAGCGAGCGCGTCGATCGAACTGATCGCGCCGTCGATCTGACGTCCCCCGTGGTTGGAGACGATGATCCCGTCGACGCCCGTGTCGACGGCGCGACGCGCGTCGTCGGGATGCAACACACCCTTGAGCACGATCGGCAGGGACGTTCGCTCGCGGAGACCCTCGATCTGCGCCCAACTCAACGAGGGTCGCGAATAGATGTCGAGGAAGGTCTGCACGCCGACGCGGGGCTCCGGTCGGATGATGTTGCGCAGCAATGCTCCCGGAGTGTTCCTGGCGATGGAGATCAGGGTGCGCAATGCGCCGACCGAGATCTCTCGGCGATCGTCGCCCGCCACCGCGGCTCGCTCGGCGACGATCTCACCGAACCGGGGATCCGAGGTGTACTGGGCGATCCCCTCCGCGCGGGCGAACGGCAGTGACCCGAGATTGAGATCGCGCGGACGCCAGCCGAGCATCGTCGTGTCGAGAGTGACCGCGACGGCCGACGCCCCGACGCGTTCCGCGCGCTGCAGCAGGCTGTCGACGAGGTCGTCGTCGGTCGACCAGTAGAGCTGGAACCATCGAGGTGCGCCGGGCCGGACGCGATCCATCTCCGCGGCGACCTCTTCCATGGGCACACCACCTTGATTGGAGAAGATGTAGGGCAATCCCAACTCGGCGGCCGCATGGCCGATCATCCGGTCGGCGCCGCGCGCGACGAGGTCGCCCGCTCCGACGGGAGCGAACAGGACCGGCGCGGGCAGTCGGTCACCGAAGAGTTCGACCTCCAGCGTTCGCTCCGAGACATCACGCAGCACTCGCGGCACGATGGCGCGGCGATCGAGCGCTGCGCGGTTCGCGGCCATGGTGCGACCGCCACCCGCTCCACCCGCGATGTACGCCCAGGCGCGCGCGGACATCTTCTCGCGGGCGCGTCGTTCCAACTCGTCGAAGTCGGTCGGCACCACAGGTGTGCGACCGTGGATTCCCGCTGAATAGATGTCGTTCTGACGGGCGCGACCGGAGAGTGGTGACGGCATACCCCTCAGCGTATGACCCGCCTCACAGAACCCGACCACCGGTCATGGCCGTGATCACAGCCGACGCCCAAGCGCGACCCTCGCTACTCTGGCGGGCGACCGGTCGGGAGATCAAAGGGATCACATGGCTATCTGGTTGTACAAGCTCGGACGCGCCGCGTTTCGCCACAAGTGGATGGTCATCAGCGCGTGGGTCGTCGTCCTGATCGTCCTCGGTGGACTGGTCGGGTTCTTGAAGCCGACATTCGCGACCAACTTCGAATTGCCCGGCACCGACTCCGATCGCGCGATGTCGGTGATGAAGGAGGACTTCCCAGCCGCCAACGACCAGTTGCTGAAGTCGTCGACGTCGATCCTCGTCGCCGCCGACGACGGACTCGAGAACCACATGGGCCAGATCGACGCGCTGGTCGCCAAAGCGCGCACGCTGCCCAAGGTCATCGAGCCGCAGACCGTCGTCAACCCGGTGACCGCGGCGAAGGCGAATCCCGCCATCGCACCGAAGGTCCTCGGCGACAACGGCAAGGTCGGACTGATCCAGATCAAGCAGGACATCCGTGCCAACGAACTGACCAACGACGACATGACCCGGTTCGAGGATCTTCTCGCCGAGTTCCGCGGCAACGGGCTGCAGGTCGAGGGCACCGGATCGTTGATGCAGGTCTTCCAACAGGGCGGAGTGTCGGAACTGTTGGGCTTCGTGATCGCGTTCATCGTCATGATCATCGCGTTCGCATCCATCGTGGCCGCCTTCATCCCGATCATCACCGGCATCTTCGGCGTGGGCATCACCATGCTGCTCGTCACGTTGAGCGCCAAGATCTTCGACGTCCAGCAGAGCGCCACCACGATCATCACCATGCTCGGAATCGCGGTCTCGATCGACTACGCGTTGTTCATCGTGTCCCGCTACCGATCCGAGCTGAATCTCGGCGGGTCCAGGGAAGCCGCCGCGGGCCGAGCCGTCGGCACCGCCGGGTCGGCAGTGGTATTCGCGGGTCTGACGGTCGTTGTCGCAGTGTGTGCGCTGAGCGTCGTGGGGATCCCGTTCATCACGCAGATGGGTATCTCGGCCGGTCTTGCGGTCATCGTCGCCGTGCTCGGCGCCATCACGTTGATCCCCGCACTGCTCGGCGCATTCGGCAGGTTCGCGTTCAGTCCCCGCATCCCCGGGCTGCGTCACGGCGACGAGCCCGATTCCCAACCGTCGAACGGCCTACGGGTCGCACGCTTCATCACTCGATTCCCGCTCCCGGTTGCACTCGTGGGCCTCGTGCTGCTCGGTCTCGCCGCGATCCCGATGTCGAACATGCAGCTCGGCATGGACTCCACCGGTGACAAGGAGTACGCGGCAACGAAACTGCTCGAACGCGGCTTCGGTGAGGGTGTGAACGGTCCGCTGCTCGTCGTCGTCAGCGACGCGTCGGGCGGCGACATCGCACCCGCTGCCGATGCGGTTGTCGCTCATGTGAAGACGCTCCCGAATGTGGCCAACCCGGAGCAGGTCGTCTGGGTGGGCAACGGCAGCAACCCCCAGAATCCCCGCCAGGGAGCGACGGCTGCGCTGATCTCGGTGACACCTCAGAAGTCCCCGTCGGGCCCGGAGACGCACACCCTGATGGATCAGATCCGCGACTACGGGTCGTCGAAACCCGGTGGCGCGACAGTCAACGTGGGGGGCCAGACGGCCATCATGTCCGACATCTCCAGCAAGCTCAGCAGTGCGCTCCTGCCATTCCTGATCGTGGTGGTCGGTCTCGCCTTCGTCATTCTGACCATCGTGTTCCGTTCGTTGCTGGTGCCGCTGACCGCGACCATCGGGTTCCTGTTCTCCGTGTGCGCGACGTTCGGTGCGACGGTCTGGATCTTCCAGGAGGGCCACCTCGGGCTGATCGATCACACGAAGCCGATCATCTCGTTCCTGCCGATCTTCCTGATCGGCGTCGTGTTCGGACTCGCCATGGATTACCAGGTGTTCCTGGTGACACGAATGCGCGAGGAGTACGTGCACGGTCTGTCGGCGAAGGACTCGGTGATCGTCGGCTACCAGCACGGGGCGCGCGTGGTCGCGTCTGCCGCGGTCATCATGATCTCGGTGTTCTCGGCGTTCATGCTCGCACCCGACACCATCGCCAAGGAGATGGGTTTCGCGCTGGCCGCAGCGGTCTTCTTCGACGCATTCATCATCCGGATGGCCGTCGTGCCCGCGGTGATCGCGATGATGGGCGACTGGGCATGGAAGATCCCGCGCTGGCTGAATCGCATCCTGCCCAACGTCGACATCGAGGGCACCGAGATCCGCAAGATCCCGATCGACGACGGACCCGCCGAGACGCGAGAGGCCGTCCCGGCGGGGCAGAGCTGAACGTCGCTCACCGCGTCATGGCGCTGTGCGTCCGATGATGGTCTGCGACCTTGCCGCTCGTGACGAGTGCCTGCACGCCGAGGCTGATCGCCAGGTAGATCATGATGCTCGCGCCGTCGAGTCCGCTCATGCCGTGCTGCAGACCGTCCCCGAAGAAGGCGGGAACCACCAGGCTGATCCCGACGTGTGCCGCGATCGCGACGACCCACAGCACGACGGTGAGCGCACCTCCCTTGCGGACCATCACCCCGGCCGGATTGCGATAGACCTGCATGCTGTGGGCTCGCGGCACGGCCAGAATCGCCGCGACGACGAAGCCGACGAGAACCGCGACCACCGCACCGACGGTGACATGGTGACCTCCGCCGAGGTACTGCACGGTCTCGAAAACCCCGATGATCCCGATGATGAGCGGCAACTTGAACAAGTTGTCCTTGAGCGGCCGCTCCCGTGTCTGGCGGTACAGGATGAGGGCGAATACGAGAACGGCGATGAGCGCTGTGCTTGCGATGTTCATGCTTCGAGCATCGGCGCGCGGAGCCCGCGACACATCAACCCGAGGGTGGAACCGGGGTGGAGATCGGGTGGATTGCCACGACTCGTCCCCACCGATCGCCCCGCCCGAGATTACGGTGGCGATGTGTCAACAACCCGAGATCCGGTTTCGACGGATCGCTTGCTGATCCGCGGGATCGTCGCTGCCGCGGTCGTCGTGTCGGCCGTCGCCGATACCGGCGGACAGCCGCTCTGGGCAGCTGTGGTCGGCTGGGTAGCCGTCTGCGTCGTGGTGGCGCTGTTGGTGCGTTCCGTACTGCGCGACAGGAACGCACAGAGCTGGGGCACCCAGGTCTCCACACTGCACGCCACCTCGCTGATGGCGGCGTCGGTCGTCGCAGCGTGCGCGTTCCATGGCGGTGCGACCGTCTGGCTGCCCTACGTCGGAGTTGCCGGCGCGGCGATGTCGCAGACCCCGGCACTCGTCTCGGCACTCATCGCACTGCCCTCGGTGGCCACGCTGGGACTGTTGATGTGGTTGCAGACACACAACGCCTGGGCTGTCTGCATCAACATGGCAAGTGCCGCTGCGGTATTCGTCTTCGTCCAACTCCGTCGCCGCCAGCGTGAGGCCGCCGAACTCGCGGCGAGCCAGCGCGAGATCATTGCGGCGGAACGCGCACGAACCGCCGTCGCCGATCAGCAGCGCGAGATCTCGGCGCAACTGCACGACGTCCTCGCACACACGCTTTCCGGCCTGATCATCACGCTGCAGGGCGCCACCCTGATGGCGCAGCGCGAATCGTCCTCGGCGGAACTGACCGACACGCTGCGCACCGCAACGACACTCGCGCGTGACGGGCTCGGCGAAGCGAGAGCCGCCGTCGAATCGCTGCGTGACGACTCGATGTCCGACCAGCCGGAAGCCCTCGCGCCGTGGCTCGCCAAGACCCTGAGACAGCTGCGTTCGGGAGCAGGCCTCGACGTCATGGTGTCCGGCGACGTAGAGGATCTCGCTCCGCGCTGGCGTGATCTGGCGCGGTCGGTGCTGATGGAGGGTCTGACCAATTCGATGCGTCACGCCGCAGGAGCCCCGGTACGTATCGTGCTCACGAAGGACGTGGTGCAAGTGACATCGATCGGTGATCCGACGCGGTTCGTCGATCGCGGCCACGCGAGCGGTGGGCGCGGATTGACCGGTCTGGCCGAGCGGGTCTCCGCAGCCGGCGGGACGCTGCACTACGGTTCGACCGCAGCGGGTTTCGAGCTCAGCATGCACATGGGTACAGGACGCTCGGAAACCGGGCCGATGGACACGGGACGGGTGGGCACATGACGGTACGGGTGGTGATCGCCGACGACCAGACCGTCGTGCGAGAGGGACTGCGATCAATGCTCGCATTGTTCGATTCCCTCGACGTCGTCGGAGTCGCGGCGTCGGCAGAGGAGGCACTCGCACTCGTTGCCGGACAGTCGCCCGACGTCCTACTCACGGATCTCCGGATGCCGGGAATCGGTGGCATTGAGGGGATTCGACGACTCGTCGCGTCGGGATCCTCCACGCGCGCAGTCGCGCTGACCACCTACGACGACAACGTCACCATCGTCGAAGCACTCGACGCCGGGGCCGTCGGCTTCTTGAACAAGGACGCCGACCCCGACGCCATCGAAGCCGCGCTGGTCTCCGCGGCCACCGGCAGATCCCTTCTCGACGAAAAGGCCATGCGCGCACTGCTTTCCCGATCAGCGGACCGCAGCGACGAGTCCGGATCAGCCACCGAGACTCCCGACGGCCTCACCGACCGGGAGACCGAGGTGGTCGCGCTGATCGCCGAAGGGTTGTCGAACCAGCAGATCGCCCGACGACTGGTGGTCGGTGTGAGCACCGTCAAAACCCACATCAATCACATCCTCGCCAAGACGGGGTGTCGCGATCGGGCGGCCGTGGTGTCCTATGCGTACCGGCACAGGTTGGTCTGATACGACGTCACGCCGAAACAACACGTCACGCCGAAACAAGCAGTGCGGCACCCATTCCCACCATGATGACCGCAACGACTCCGTCGAGCACCCTCCACGCACGCGGCCTGGCGAACACCGGCGCAAGCCTGCGGCCACCGCGGCCGATCAGCGTGAACCACACAACGCTTGCCATGCTCGCGCCGATCGCGAAGGCCCACTTGCCATTTCCGTGACTGTTGGCGATCGCGCCCATGGTGAGCACCGTGTCGAGGTAGACGTGCGGATTGAGCCAGGTCAGCGCGAGCGCGGTGCCGATCGCCACCCACCGCGAGGCTGTCCGTACCTCGTCGGGGTTGGCCGTGATCGCCTCGCTTGACCGTAGGCATCGTCGTGCGGCAAGCAGCCCGAGAATCACCACGTATGTCCCACCTGCGATCTTCGCGACCGTGACCACCGTGGGATGCGCCGACACCAACGCGCCGAGACCCGCCACTCCCGCAACGATCAGCACCACATCCGAGAGCGCGCACACCGCGATCACGGGGTTCACGTGCGCACGACGCACACCCTGCTGGAGCACGAAGATGTTCTGCGGGCCGACGGCCACGATCAGGCCGGCGCCGGTCAGGAGTCCCGCAATGGCCGCGAGCAGATACGTCGTCATGCCACGAACGTACGAGTCCACTATCGACAAGTACAGCGAATGTTTCTGATGAATCATTAGAGTGTCTTATGTGGATTTGGGATCAGACGCGCTCCGGACGTTGTCGGCGGTGCTCGACGCCGGCACGTTCGACGCCGCGGCGGAGCAACTGCACATCACTCCGTCGGCGGTGAGCCAGCGGATCAAGGCACTCGAGGTCTCCGTCGGCCGCATCCTTGTCCGAAGGACCAAGCCGATCACGCCGACCCGCGACGGCGAGGTCCTCGCGCGTATGGCAAAGCAGTGGGACCTGCTCAGTCGCGAGGCCCAACTCGAACTCTCCGGCGATCTCGGCCTCTCCGGTGATCTCGACGACGTCGCGGCCGCACCGTTGGTGGATCGGCCGCGTGTGCACCTGCCCATCGCGGCGAATGCCGACTCGTTGGCCACCTGGCTCCTACCGGTACTCGCACGCTTTCACCGCGAGAATCCCGTCGCCGTCGAGGTGATCCGCGACGACGAGGCGGTCAACAGCTCGCGGTTGGTGACCGGCGAGGTGATGGGCGCCATCACCTCCGACCCGCTCGCCATCCGTGGCACCACCCTCCGGGCGCTGGGGACCATGCGCTATCTGCCGGTTGCGACTCCCGAGTTCCTCGATCTCTGGATGCCCCGCGGGGTCGACGATTCCGCGCTCGCGAAAGCGCCCATGGTCCAGTTCGACCGCAACGACGAGTTGCAGCGCAGGGTGTTGGCGATGATGTCGGGTGAGGTACTCGATCCGCCTGCCGTCTACATCCCGGCGTCGACCGAATACCACAGGGCCATCGAGTCCGGGATGGGTTGGGGCGCAGTACCGCTGGCCCAGGTGACCGATGCGCTCGAGAATGGCCGGGTGGTCACCCTGACCGACCTCTACGTCGACGTGCCACTGTACTGGCAGTACTGGACGCTCGGGTCGTCGCTGCTACGCACACTCACCGAGATGATCGCCGACGGCGCGCGGGAGCACCTGCTGCCCCCTGCGTAGCCCGGCGCGTGGCCCGGTGTCAGAGCGTGTCGAGTTGCTCGTCGATCTCCGGAATGCGTGTGATCTGCGGATGGTCGATGCGTTCGCCGCGGACGACGACCATCCACGGCGATTCGAGATTCCGAAACGACTCGAGCGGATCGTCTTCCAACACAACGAGATCGGCCGATTTTCCCGGCTCGATCGAGCCTGTCACGGAATCGATCCCGAGGATGGCGGCGTTGACCGCCGTCGTCGCGTGCAGCACCCCTCTCGTGTCGAGATCCGTGTAACGCACCAGGAAGTCGAGTTCGCGCCAGAAGTTGGAGTGCGTGACGTAACTGACCGCGGAGTCGTTGCCGACGCCCATCGCGATGCCGTGCTCGACGCAGGTCGCGATTCCCGACACCATCTCGTCGAGCACGAGCTTGGCGTTCTCCCTGACGACGTCGGTGGCGCCACTCACCGACTGGTCGAGCTCGACGAGGGGCAGACACGCCTGCACGGTGGGGATCATCGCGCTGTATCCGCGCAGCGAGTTCGGGTTGTCGAGGAACAACTCGACGACCGCGTCCGACATCTGACTGCCGTGCTCGATCGTGTCGACGCCCGCGCGAAGCGCCGAGAGAACCCCTTCTTCACTCTGCGCGTGCGCCGCGACGATCACCCCGACCGCGTGCGCCTCCTCGCACACCGCGCGCATCGCCTGCTCCGACATCTCCGGCTTGCCCGCGTAGCCGACTTCTTTCGCGTCGGTCACGCCCGCGGTCGCGGAGATCTTGATGGTCTGTGCTCCGCGTCGAAGATTCTCGAGGGTGTTGTGCCGCGCCTGCGCGGGTGTGTCACTGGTGAGCGAGATCTGCGGCGCACCGTGACCGTCGGTGATCGCCAGCAGCGGACCCGAGGGCAGGATCGTCGGGCCGAGATAGTCGCCTCGCTCGATGGCGTCACGGACGGCCATCACCTCGTAGCGCACGTCGCCGACGCTGCGGATCGTGGTGACACCGCTGTGGAGTTGATTGATCGCATTGGCCTTCGTGCGCCTGGTGGTCAGCCACCTGCCCGCGGGTGAATGCAGAACCTTCGCGACGAGATGTTTGGTGCGGGGCCCGGTGAGCAACGGCGCGAGCGGTTTGCCGTCGGAGAACAGGTGCGCGTGCGCGTTGATCAGCCCGGGGATCACGAACTTTCCTTTTCCGTCGACCACCGCGCGACTGCCGAGTTCGATACTGCCGGACGGACCGGCGTGTTCGATCGTTCCGGAGGCGTCGACGACGACCGTCCAGTTCTCGTGAACGGTTCCGTGTGCGTCGCCTGTCAGGACGGTGATATCGGTCAGTGCGAACGGGGTGATCATCGGTGTGACTCGGATCCTCTCGGGAGTTCGGTTGCGCCGCAGGCTGTGACGCAGCAGGCAGGCATCACCTGCGCGCAGCGTCGACGACGCCACTGCACACAGCGCCGAAGGCGCCACTGCACGCAGCCTAGCCCTTGCCACTATCGTCGTGCCGTACAACTGATCGGCCGTCCGACCCGGAGAGGAGCGCCCACGCATGTGGTCAGCAATAGGAGACACGCTGCCGTTGGCCGTGGGTTTGGCGCTCAGTCCCGTGGCGCTCGCGACCGCGGTCATGCTTCTGCTCGGCAGTCGTGGACGGCTCAAGACAGCACTGTTCGGTGTCGGCTGGTTCGTCGTGCTGCTGGTGATCACCGCGATCGCGGCGGCGATCGTCGACGTCGCCGACGATGATGCGCCCGAGGCGACCACGGACGGGGTCGACATCCTCTTGCTGGTCATCGCGGTGCTGTTCGCCGTCCTCGCGATGGTCGCCTGGAGGAAGCGCCCGAAGGAGGGCGACGAGGAGAAGCCGAGCATCCTCGACCGACTCGACGGACTCAGCGTGTGGGGCGCCCTGGCGATGGGCGTCGCACAGGGAGTGATCGTCATCAAGAACATACCCCTGGCAGTCGCTGCGGGAGCGCGGCTCGGGGAGGCAGACCTCGACACCGCACAACTCGTCGTCGGGCTTCTCGTGTTCGCACTCGTCGCCGCATCCGGGGTCATCGTTCCCCTCGTCCTCGCAGTCCTCGGCGGCGAGCGCGCGGCACCGACTCTCGCTCGATTCCGAGACTGGTTGAGCCACAACATGACCACGATCTCGATCGTTGTCCTCGTCGTGCTGAGCGCTTACTTCTTCGGGCAGGGCATCGGAATCCTCGACTGATGCACACCACGGTCGCGGACGGTCCGACACAGAGCAAGGAAGGTGCGCGTCGATGACGCTGAACCCAGAAGTCGCCACCGTCGTCATCCTGCTCGTGGCGATCGTCGTGTTCATCTGGAACAGGGTGTCGCCCGCGATCGTCGCGCTCGGCGTGACGATCGCATTGTTCGCCACCGGCGTCGTCGACTTCGGCGAAGCGATTTCGGGTTTCGGCGACCCGCTCGTCATCTATCTCGCCGGACTGTTCGTCGTCAGTGAGGCGCTCGACGCGTCGGGGGTGACCGCCTGGGCCGGTGCGGTGCTCACTCGATGGGTGGGTCAGAAACCCGCGGCGATCATGAGTGCCGTGATGGTGCTCTCCGCTCTGCTCGCAGCGTTCATCACTCCGAACGGAGCAGTCGCCGCGCTGATTCCGGTGGCGGTGCTTCTCGCCGCGCGCATCGGACAGGCACCCTCGCGCATGCTGATCCCGCTTGCCTTCGCCGCGCACGCCGGGTCGATGCTGACGCTGCTCGGTACCCCGATCAACGTGCTGGTTTCGGAGTTGGCCGAGGAGAACGGGGCGCGGGCATTCGGATTCTTCGAGTTCGCGATCGTCGGTGTACCCCTGCTGGTGGGCGTCGTGCTGATCTGTGTGACCCTGGGTCCACGACTGCTCCCCGAGCGGTGGCCTGCCA
The DNA here is from genome assembly GCF_000248075.1 of Gordonia otitidis NBRC 100426. Lineage (GTDB taxonomy): Bacteria > Actinomycetota > Actinomycetes > Mycobacteriales > Mycobacteriaceae > Gordonia > Gordonia otitidis. The sequence continues at coordinate 16,027 of NZ_BAFB01000240.1, forward strand.
ACGCCACCCACGATCTGAGTCGCTATGCACAGACGATCGCCGCCGAGTATCAGCTGTCGGGATCGAAGCACGACGTCGACGAGGACAACGGCATCATCGAGGTTGTCATCCCTCCCCGGTCACCGTTCCTCGGTGACGAGGTGTATCCGGGTATGTTCACCGAGGACGGCGACCTGATCATCACGGCCGTGCACCGCAACGGCAAGCTTCTCGACCACGCACACCTCGAGGTCGGCGACGTCCTCCTGCTACACGGAACATGGGATGACCTGCAGACCAAGGTGACCGGGGGTGGAATCCTCAGCGTCAACGAGCCGGATCTGATCCGACGGCAGACGGGGCATCTCGGAGCCCGCGCGTGGATCTCGTCGGCCGTGCTGGTGATCATGTGCGTGTCCCTGGCACTCGACGTGGCACCCCCGGCCATCGTCGTCCTGTGCGCAGCGGCGGCACTCGTGGCGATGAACGTGATCACGGTGCCGCAGGCCGAGCGCTCGATCTCGCTGCAGACCCTGATCGTGGTCGGCGGGATGGTGCCGATGTCGATCGCGATCCAGACGAGTGGTTTGGCGCAGCGGATCTCGACATGGATGGTCGACACGCTCGGCGGAGGCAGCCCGCTACTGCTGCTGGCCGCGATCGTGATCACCGTCCTGGTGTTGGGGCAGTTCATCAGCAACCTCGCCACCGTGCTGGTGGTGGCACCGATCGCGGTGACCGTCTCCCACACGGCCGACATCTCGGTGCTGCCGATGATGATGGCCATCACGGTGGCGGGGGCCGCCTCGTTCCTCACTCCCGTTGCGACCGCGGGCAATCTGATGGTCCAGGGCCCCGGTGGTTATCGCTTCGGCGACTACTGGAGGCTCGGACTTCCGTGCATCGCGCTCTTCGGCGCCGTGGCGATCTTCATGGTGCCGCTGGTCTGGCCCTTCTGAGAATATCCCCTTCTGAGAACATCCCCCGCTGAGAACATCTCGGTGTCTGCGGACCCCAGTCACCCGGGCCTGCTGCGTCTCGCGGACGGGGTCAGCGGAGCGTGGATGCGCCGTCGCGCGGGGGCTTCAGTGCGGCGCAGATCTGCTCGGCGTAGATCGCGTGGAACGCCGCCGAGGGATGGAATCCGTCGGCGGCGAACAGGTCGTCGCCCGGAGGGGCGAAGCGGGTGAACCTGCGGACTCGCGGGAATCGGGCGACCACGCCGTCGGCGACCTGATCGAAGGCGGCGGCACGTGCACCCAGCACCCGAGCGAGCGAAGCGGGCAATGCCGGGCACATCTGCAACATCGGCACGGGCAGCAGGACGATCTCAGCCCGGCTCGATCCTGCGCACACAGCGGCGAGCAGAGCTGTCAGATCGTCGCGCCATCGGCGCGCCGTGTGCATGTTCTTCACGTCGTTGGCACCCACCGAGATGATCACCACATCGGCCTGCGCCAGCGCTGCGTCGTCGATCAGCGTGAGCGCCTGGCCCGCGGTGAATCCTGTCCGTGCCGCCACCAGCCACTGCACCGGCACGTGTCGGCCTGCCGCGAGCCGCGTGGCGACACCGCCTGCGAGGGTGTCGAGATGGTGGCCTACACCGACGCCACCTGCGAGGCTGTCGCCGAGGACGACCACCCGCAGACAGCTCGGGTCGGAGGGGTCTCCGACAGTGCCGACATCGCCGTCGGCCTGCGGCAATCGCACGACACTCCGCTGTGCGCGGAGTCCCTGCCAGGCGATCACGGGTGTCCGCCAGGTGGCAACGCCTGCCAGGGTCACGATCTCGCGCATGTCGACCATTGTCACCGATCGCTAGGCGGCGGCCGGTTTCACCACCACGGCGTCGTCGAGCGGATGCTCGATCTCGTCGTGCCAGAGTCGCGCCGCGACGTAAAAGGCGATGGCCACGGGAACGGGAAGGATGCCGCCGATCACGAACACCGCGGTGAGACCGATGACATTGCTCAGCGGAGCGGCGATCGCCATCGACACGGGCATCAGGACGACGGCGACGAAGAAGTCGAGGCTCGCCACCCGTCCCAACAACTCTGGCGGTACCCGACGCTGCAGCAGGGTGCCCCAGAGCACTGACGGGGCGTCGAACCCGAATCCCAGCAGCGCGCCGGCGACGATGAACAGCCACGTGTGTTCGGCGACGCCCATCACGACCAGCGACAGACTCGACAGTCCCCAGATGACGAACATGACGGTGAGGTAGCGCCGCGGCATCCGGATCGACGCGAAGTACGCCGATCCGATCGCAGCTCCCACCCCGTACGCGGCGAGCACCAGCGCATGGTCGCCGGCACCGCCATGCACGCGCTCACGCAATGCGAATGGCACGAGTACCTCGATCGGACCCATGGTCGCCAGCACCAACAGCGTCGCGAAGAACAAGGTCGCCCACAGCCACGGCGTGCGCAGAACGTAGCCGAACCCCTCCGCGAGATCGGCGATGACCGCTCGAACGGGGTTGCCCCGCAGCACTTCTGGACGTCGCGGAAGCGGCTTCATCGCGAGGTAGCACGCCCCGGAACCGATACTCGCAAGAGCAGCGACCACAACGGCGGGCCCGGGGGCAGCGGCAGACACGATCAGGCCCGCCACCATCGGTCCGATCGCCTGGAAGACGACGGGACGGGCGAATCCCTCGATGCCGTTGGCTGCCTGCAACTCCGACGCCGAGACGATGCGCGGCAACAGTGCGGAGTACGCCGGGTAGTACATGCCGGTGGTGACGCCGCCGAGCAGCGCGGCGAGCGCCATCATGGACAAGGTGAGCAGACCGAGCATCGACAGCACGCCGACGGCCCCGAACACCAGCATCTTGACGACCTCGAGTGACACGATGATCGACCGTTGCGATACCCGGTCGGCGAGAACTCCGCCCGCGAGGGTCGAGACCACCATGCCGACCGCAGAGACCCCCGAGGCCCACGCGACCTGAGTGGGACCACCGCCCAGTGCGATGATCTGCCACACCAGCGCGATGGCCCAGACCCCGTCCGAGAACAACGCGAGTATCAGCCCGATGACCAGGCGCCGGAACTGCGCACCGGCCAGCGGGCGCAGAGCGCGCGGCAGCTTCGACTCGACGATCGTAGAACTCACCCCACGATGATGCCGCCTCCGGCAGCGTGTCAGCCAGCGGTTTTCGTCGGCGCCGAGTCCGCGACCGTGTGAAACTCCATCGCCTCGGTCACCTCATAGCGACGAGAGTCGATGGCGTCGAGCACCAGGTTGTGTCTGACCTGCCAGGGCGCCTGATTCGACGACTTGGGCAGCGCGACGGCCCCGCGGCGGACATAACCTGAGTCCAGCGCGAACAACATGTGCTCGGGCAGGGTTGCCGAACCGATCGTCGGTGCTGCCGACGTGTAGCCGTGTTCCCGCATATAGGCGATGAGATCGCCGACGGCCTTGCTGGTGAGATCGACCCGCAATGTCCACGATGCATTGGTGTACCCGATCGACCACGCCAGATTCGGGACGTCGCTGAGCATGTAACCGCGATACGCGAACTTCTCGTGTGGTTTGAATTCGACGCCGTCGATCGACAGCCGCGCCCCGCCGAACGCGAGCAGTTCGAGTCCGGTTGCGGTGACGATGATGTCGGCGGGCAGCTCGGTGCCCGACACCAGCTTGATCCCACCGGGCGTGAAGCGGTCGATCTGGTCGGTCACGACCTGGGCGTGCCCGGTGCCGAGCGCCTTGTAGAAGTCGGCGTCTGGGATGATGCACAATCTCTCGTCCCATGGCTCGTACCGAGGGCGGAAGTGTGTGTCGACGTCGTAGCCCTTCGGGAGGTTTCGTATCGCGATCTGCCGCAGCAGCTTTCGCGACGCTCGCGGAAATCGGCGTGCGAAGAGGTAGATCGACAGCGTGACGAGCGCATTGCGATAGCGGATCACGTCGTGCGCCCACTGCCTGGGCAACAGTCGCTGGATCCACGGCGTCGTCGGTTCCTGCCAGCCCACCGGGAACAGGTACGTCGGCGAACGCTGCAGCATCGTCACATGACCTGCGCGATCGGCCATGCTCGGGATCAGGGTGACAGCCGTTGCACCGCTACCGATCACGACGACGTTCTTGCCCGTGTAGTCGAGATCCGCCGGCCAGAACTGGGGGTGCACGATGGTCCCGGAGAAGTCTTCGGTGCCGGCGAAATCGGGGGTGTACGCCTCGTCGTATCGGTAGTAACCGGTACACAGGTAGAGGAATCGGGTTGTGTAGGTGCGTGTGTCGTCACCCACGCGGGTGGTCACGGTCCAGGTGTCCGACGCGGTGTCGAAGTCGGCAGCGGTGACGGTGATGCCGAAGTCGATCTGATCGAGCACCCCCGTCTCACGGGCCGTCTCTTCGAGGTAGTCACGGATCTCCGCACCCGACGCCATGGTCTTGCTCCCCTGCCACGGGCGGAACGGAAAGCTCAACGTGAAGATGTCGGAGTCGGAGCGCACGCCCGGATAGCGGAACAGGTCCCAGGTCCCGCCGATGCGTTCACGCTGCTCGACGATCCGATAGCGCAGACCTGGATTGCGTTCGGTGACACGGTAGGCGGCGTCGATCCCCGACAGGCCCGCGCCGACGATGAGCAGATCGAGAACTCCGTCGGTTGTGCTCGAGTCAGTTGTGCTCGGGTCGGGCGTGCTCGGATCCGTCAACTCGCCGCTCGCTTTCGTGTCGTCTTCTTGGCTGCGGTCTTCTTGGCCGGCTCCTTCTTCGCTGCAGCCTTCTTGGCCGGTTCCTTCTTCGCAGCCGTCTTCTTCGCGGGCGCCTTTCGGGGAGTAGCGCTGCTCTTCGCCGTGGCGCTGTCTTTCGCCGTGGAACTGTCTTTCGCCGTGGAACTGTCCTTCACCGTGGAACTGTCCTTCACCGAGGCACGCAGTGCGGCCAGCAGGTCGGCGACGTCGGAGTCCTCGTCGGCGGTCTCCTTTTCCTCTGCCTCCGGGAATGCCTCACCGCCTTCGGCTTTCGCCTCGATCAACTTCGACAGCTCGTCCTGATAGGTGTCGGAGAATTCCTCCGGGTCGTAGTCGGTGGCCATCGAGTCGATGAGCGACGACGCCATCTTCAGTTCCTGGTCGCGGATCTGCACGTCCTCGCCGAGGAAGTCGAAATCGGGCTTGCGCACTTCGTCGGGCCAGAGCAGTGTCTGCAGGGTCATGACACCGGGTTCGATGACCCGCAGCGCAGCCATGCGTGTGCGGTTACGCAGCGTGAAGGACGCGATCGCCAGGCGATCGGTCTCCTGCAATGCCTTCGCCAGGAGCACGTATGCCTTGGGAGACTTCGACGACGGCTCCAGGTAGTACGGCTTGTCGAAGTAGATCGGATCGACCTGATCGACGGGAACGAATTCGACGATCGAGATCTCCGGACTCTTCTGCACCGGCAGCGAGGCGAGATCTTCTTTCGTCAAGATCACCGAGTCGCCGCTGTCGGTCTCGTAGGCATTGGCGATATCGGAATAGTCGACCTCGGTGTCGGTTCCCTCGCGCACCCTGCGGTAGCGGATGCGCGCACCGTCGGACGAGTCGACCTGGTACGACTTGCGGTCGTGACTCTCCGTCGCCGAATACACCTTGACGGGCACGTTGACCAGGCCAAAGCTGAGATCGCCCTTCCAGATAGAGCGCATGGGCACCATTGTGCCACCGGTCACGTCACGGTGGTGCTCACGTGGGCACAATGGACCCATGGGACCAGCGCAGAGCCTGGAGATCGACGGACACACGATCGCTCTCACCAATCTGGGCAAAGTGCTCTATCCCGCAACGGGCACGCGCAAGGTCGAGGTCGTCGACTACTACACACGAATCGCCGACGTCATGCTCCCCCATCTGCGTGGCAGATTGATCACCCGCAAACGATGGCCCAACGGCGTCGAGTCGACGCCGTTCTTCGAAAAGGACCTACCCAGCGGGGTTCCCGAATGGATTCCCCGGTACGCCGTCGCCCACAGCGGCCGCACGATCACCTACGCGATGGCGGATTCCGCGGCGGTTCTCGTGTGGCTTGCCCAGATGGCAGCGCTCGAACTCCACACTCCGCAGTGGGTCGTGCCCACCGGGGGTGCGCAGCCCGATCCGACGACGCCGGGCGCCAGGGGTCTCGGCGACATCCGCGCGAACCGCCTTGTCCTCGATCTCGATCCCGGCCCCGACGTGTCGTTGGAACAGTGCGCCGAGGTGGCTCTGATGATGCACGGGATGCTCGACGCCGCCGGGCTTCGGTCGTACCCGGTCACGAGCGGGGGTAAGGGGATCCACGTCTATGCACGTTTCGATCGCCCCGTCGCACCCGATTCCGCGCGGACCGTCGCGCGCGAGATAGCCACGACACTTGCCGCGGCGCACCCGACGACGATCACCGCCACGATGTCGAAGGCGCAGCGCGGCGGACGTGTGTTCGTCGACTGGAGTCAGAACAGCGCGTCGAAGACGACTCTCGCGCCGTACTCGATGCGCGGGCGCGAGGAACCCTGGGTCGCAGCGCCACGCACATGGGACGAGCTCGCCGAGTCCGGGTTGACGCAACTGCACTTCACCGAGGTTCTCGAACGCGCCACCGACGGGGATCTGCTCGACGGCCTCGACGATCCGTACGAGCCCACCGGCGGAGCCGGGACACCGTCAGAAGACGCCGAAGAACCGCGCGAGGGCACCGGGTCTCGCCCGGTCATCGACCTCAGCGCCTATCGCGCCAAGCGCGACGCGTCCAAAACCCCCGAGCCCTTCGGCGACGACGAGCATCGTCGACGTCGCGCGGGGTCCACCGACGACGCGGCCACCAGCGACGACACGGCCACCAGCGACGACGCTGCCGGCGCGGCGTCGACCGATCCGATCTTCGTGATCCAGGAGCATCACGCGCGGCGGCTGCACTACGACTTCCGCCTCGAACGTGACGGCGTACTGGTCTCCTGGGCCGTGCCGAAGAATCTTCCGACCGATCCCGATCAGAATCGGTTGGCCGTGCACACCGAGGACCACCCCCTCGACTACGCCGACTTCTCCGGCGACATACCCGGCGGCGAATACGGTGCGGGACATGTGGAGATCTGGGACCACGGAACCTACGAGACGGAGAAGTGGCGCGAGAAGGAGATCATCGTCCGCCTGCACGGCGAACGGATCCAGGGACGCTACGCCCTCATCAAGACCGGCGACAAGAACTGGCTCGCGCACCTGATGAGTGACGAGCCGCGACCGATCCTGCCCGACAGCCTCGCCCATCCTCGCCCCATGTTGGCCACCGACGAGACCGTGACCGGACTCGACGGGCGCGACTGGGCATTCGAAGGAAAGTGGGATGGATTCCGAATCCTGTTGCGCTACATCGATGGCGACTTCCGACTCACGTCCCGATCCGGCATCGACATGACCGACGACTTCCCAGAATTACGTTCTGTCACAGATCAGTTGGGACTGATCGACGTCGTCCTCGACGGTGAGGTCGTTGCCATCGACTCGGCAGGACACACCAATTTCACACTGCTGACGTCACGGAACTCCACCTCCGAGGACTACTCGCTCAAGCTGTTCCTGTTCGACATCCTCTATCTCAACGGCACCTCCCTGCTGCGCACACCGTGGTCGGAACGTCGCCGGCTACTCGAGGCGCTCGGCCCCGCAGTCAAAGGCTCTGCCCACGTGGAGATTCCGCCACTACTGCCCGGCCCGGGCTCAACCGCCGTCGACTACAGCCGTGAGCACGGGATGGAGGGTGTGATCGCCAAGCGCAGGACGTCGACGTATCAGCAGGGCAGGCGAACTCATCTGTGGCGCAAGCACAAGAACTGGAGCGACATCGAGGTCGTCGTCGGCGGGTACCGCCTCGGCCGAGGAAACCGCGCCGGAACCATCGGATCGTTGCTGGTCGGGTTGCCCGAGGAAACGGGGCTGCGGTACGTGGGTCGAGTCGGCACCGGTTTCACCGAGGCATCGCTGGCGAATCTCGCCGAAGAGCTCAAGCCTCTCGAGATCTCACGCAGCCCTTTTCTCGAGAAACTCGACCGCCCTGTCGCATCGACGGCGATCTGGGTGTTGCCGAAGATCGTCGGCGAAGTGAGATTCATGGACTGGACCACGACCGGTCACCTCCGACACCCGAGTTGGCGCGGCATCCGCCGCGACAAGCTGCCCGGCGACCTGTGACGAGCGCCCACAACCTGTGAGAGGACAACGAACATGACCGACACCGACGTCGCACCCTTCACCACCCGCGGAGCCGACATCACCGTCACGGCCGCCGACGGCGATGCGGAGGCCTACCTCGTACGCCCCGACGACGCCGACCATCCTGGTGTCCTGTTCATCATCGACGCGATCGGACTGCGCCGACAGACACGTCGGATGGCAGACCGCATCGCCTCGTGGGGCTATGTCGTCCTGGTGCCCAATGTGTTCTATCGCTGGGGCACCGCAGCCGAGACCTCGCCCGAGGACGAACTGCTCGACGACGACGCGCGTGCCGAGTTCTTCGCCGAGGCGATGCCACGTGTACACGCGTTGACAGATGACCTGGTCGAACCCGACCTTTCGGCGTACATCGACGCATTGAGGTCGACGCCGGGCGTCTCGAAGCGACCCATCGGCGTCACCGGTTACTGCATGGGCGGGAGATTGGCACTGCTGGCGGCGGCGAGTAGACCAGACGACGTCGCGGCGCTCGGGATGTTCCACACCGGCGGGCTAGTCACACAATCCTCCGATAGTCCGCACCTGCGTCTCGGCAGCGTCGACGCGCAGGTGCTCGCCATCCACGCCGACCGCGACCGCTCGCTGCCCCTCGAAGCCGTGGCGCAGTTCGAGCACGCGCTCATCACAGCGGGTGTCACGCACTCCGCCACGGTGTACCCGGGTGCGGCGCACGGCTACACCATGGCCGACACCGCCATGTACCACCACGACGCCGCCGAGCACCACTTCTCCGAGCTCCGCAAGTTGTTCGCGCACACCCTGCACTGACCGGTTCGATGCGGTCATAGTCGTAGCCCGGTGAGTCTCGCGCCACGTCGGATGACCTCGCTTCGCCAATGCGAACGGTGTTGGCTATGTTCAGTGGTGTCCAACCCCCGGGAGAGCCTGTGTTCGTTGTCGCGCACATCAGCGACCTGCATTTCAACGGCACCCGATGCAACCGCAACCGCATCGAATCGACGTTGAACTACATCAACGCGCGTGCAGCAGGCATCAACGCGCTTCTGATCACCGGCGACGTCGCCGACGAGGGCAGCCCGAGCGAGTACCGTGAGGCCTCGCTCGTCATCGACAGTCCGCTGCCGATCCTCATCACCGAGGGCAACCACGACGACCGCACCGCGTTCAACGCGGGCATACTCGGCGTCGAGTCGTCGGCACCGATCAACTCGTCGCGCCTGATCGACGGCGTCTTGTTCGTCGTCGCCGACAGCTCCATTCCCGATCGCAACGACGGGTATCTCGACGACGAGACGCTGGCGTGGATGTCGGCGGAGATCGCCGCGCACGGACCCGAGACACCGGTGTTCGTCGCATTCCACCACCCGCCCGTGACCCTGGAGATGCCCTTCATGGACAGCATCCGCCAAACCGGCGAACAGCGACTTGCCGCGCTCGTCGTCGAGCACCCGAATATCGTTGCATTCCTGTGCGGGCACGCGCACACCCCCGCCGTCACCCGCTTCGCGAACCGTCCGCTGTGTGTCGCCCCGGGTGTCTCGTCGACACTCAATCTGCCCTTCGAGGGCAAGGACATCGTAAATCGCGGTCAGCCGCCGGGCATCGCGTTCCACATCCTCGATGACGCCGGCCGGCTGATCACACATTTCCGCTCGGTGATGTTCTGAGGACCCGCTAGCACCCTACGAGCGCGGCGCGACACCGGCTTCGCGTTCGAGCATGCTACTCACGTGGTGTCCCACCCCCGCCAGGTGAATCCCCGTCGACGTGACCTCATAGACCTGCGCGGAGCGAATGTCGAAGTACAGCCCGATGATTCGCAGCCGCGCCTCAGCCGCGGCACGACCCACGAGAGGATGACGACTCAGCAGCTCGACCTGCTTGGCGACATTGACCACCGCCAGCTGGTCGACGTCGTTGAAACCCATACGCGCAGCTGACCTTCCGGCGGGATGTCCGAGTTCCAGAGCGGCTCGGCTCGGTTCGGCCTGCGACAGCCAGGAGCGAATCGGCGATCCGGACGTCGACTGCGAGCGGCTGCCATCGTGATCGAGCAGCGCGCGCATCGCACCGCACGACGAGTGACCGCAGACCACGACTGCGGTGACACCGACCTCGTTGATCGCGAAATCCAGCGCAGCCTCGATGGATTCGGCGGCTCCGTGCGAACCTCCGACGAGGTTGCCGACGTTGCGCACCGTGAACAGGTCGCCCGGACCGCTCGACGTGATGATGTTGGGCATGATGCGTGAATCGGCACAGGTGAGGAAGAACGCGTCCGGTTGCTGATAGTCGACGACGTCCTCGAGATGACCGCGCAAGACGTGGGCGTGATCACGGTGATAGTCGGTGACTCCCGCCATGATCGACCGCAGGGGCGCGGGCACGTCGGCCACGGCGTCGTCGCCCACGGGGATGCGCTGACTACGCCACGGCGTCAGACCGACGATGCCCCCGGTGTGCCTGCGCGGCGGTGCGAGGGGCGCGTGCTCGATCCTGGCCCGACCACGCTCCACCACGGTCACCGGTGTGCCGGCGGCCTCGCGCGCACGGACCCAATCGGAGATCATCTCCGACGCCGCGTGGTCGAGGAAGTCGACGTCGAGTTCGAGTGTGACGGGCGCACTCTCGGGAACCTTTGCCAGCGCGCTGTTGAGGCGCGGCATCGACAGGAAGCTCAGCGATCCGCGAACCGACACCAACCATTTGTCGCTCGCCCCGGTCGCCGACGGTCCCGCACTGATCTCGACACGGATCACCCGCCAGAGGACCAACACCACCGCGAGTGCGAGGCCGATCGCGACACCCTCGAGGAGATTGAGGAAGACGACGGCGACCACGGTCACGCCGTACACCCACAGGTCGCCGGTGCGCAGCGCGGTCTTCATGTGCGCCAGCTTCACCAGCTGCATACCGATGACCACCAGGAGACCGGCGAGCGCAGCGAGTGGTACCTGCTCGACCAACGCCGTCAGGAAGACGGCGAAGACGAAAACCCAGACGCCGTGCAGGACCGCTGACCAGCGGGTGCGTGCACCGGCTGCGACGTTGGCGGTGCTGCGAACGATCACCCCGGTCACCGGAAGGCCACCGAGGAGCCCCGAGGACACGTTGGCGCTCCCCTGTCCGATGAGTTCACGGTTGAACCGACTGCGCGGACCGTCGTGCATCTTGTCGACGGCGACCGCGGACAACAGCGACTCGACGCTGGCGATCAACGCCACCGTGAGCACACCGAGAACGAATGCACTCCAATTCCCCTGGGGCAGTTGCGGGAGCGAGATCGCGTCGAAGAAGTTGCCGTCGAGACTCACTCGGTCGACGGGAAGATCGAGCAGCGTGGCCAGGACTGTCGCGAGCGCGATCGCCGCGAGTGGCCCCGGGATCTTCCGCACGCCGGCGGGCAGGTACTTCCACCCGGCCATCACCACGATCACCACGATCCCGATCGCGGCGTCAACCCAACTGATTTCACCGATGCGCGCAGGCAACTCGGTGATGTTGGCCAGTGCCGAACTCTGCGACCGCCCACCGAGCAGAACGTGGATCTGCTGCAGCGCAATGGTGATCCCGATACCCGCGAGCATCGCATGCACCACGACAGGCGCAATCCCCAGCGCCGCTGTCGCGATCCGGCTGACACCGAACAGGACCTGCAGGATTCCCGCACCGACGGTGAGCGCGCACGTCACCTTCCACCCGAAGTTCGCGACGAGTTCGGCGACCACAACGGTGAGGCCCGCCGCAGGCCCGGACACCTGCAGCGGACTGCCCCCGACTGCTCCCGCGACCACACCGCCGACCACCGCCGCGATCAGTCCGGCCATCACCGGTGCGCCCGACGCCACCGCGATTCCGAGTGAAAGGGGTAGTGCCACAAGGAAGACCACCAGCGATGCCGGCACGTCGTACTTGAGAACACCTCGCCATCGATCACGAGTTTCCGGGGCTGTTTCCGCCCGTCGAGAATCCGTCGGGGTTGCTGCCATGTCCCGAACGTACAGATCAAGAGTTACGTCCGAGTTGCTCGTCCGAGGAAAATCCCTGTGAAACCCCTATTTTGACGATTCAACTGTGACCCAACTCACCGAAGAGGTGAAAGTCGTTGCGGCATTCAACTTTTCGATCCCGCCCCGTGGAGCCGGTGTGAGTTATCGGCAGCGCCTGCTTCAGAACGTCGGTCGCCCCTCAACTCACACCGTTGAGCCGATCGACCGAGGCGAACAGATCGCCGATCCGATAGTTGTCCACGGCAACGTAGTTGGGAATCATGTGTCTTTCCGCTCGACACTGTTCGAGCCGGTTGAACAGGAACTCCTCCCTGTTGACCACACCGGCGTCGCGAATCCTGCTGGTGAAATTGCTCATCCAGTGATTGACGAGGAACAGCGGTGCCGTGGGCGACCCGCGATAGAAGTCGCAGCTGAATTCACCCGTGGTGCGGAACTCGTATGGCGTGTCCTGTGTCCATTCCTTGCCGTCGAGGAGCCACGGCCGCTCGGCACCGCCACCGACGTTCTCGTGCAACCACACCAGTGTGTGGCGCGAGTCGATCATCTGGCGAAGCGTCGGCCACGGTGTGCCCATCGTCGGGGTGTAGAGCCTGTCGTATAGCCCGGACTGGCGT
>NZ_BAFB01000239.1 GCF_000248075.1 Gordonia otitidis NBRC 100426
CGGTCTGCAGGGCACGTTCTCCCTGTGGCGGGACTCGCGTGCGCTCACCGACTTCGCCTACCGCTCGCCGGCTCACGCGACGGCGATACGACAGACCCGACCCCAACGGTGGTACGCCGAGGATCTCTTCGCACGGTTCGCAGTCCTCGACGTCGACGGAACCTACGCCGAGGTCGAGCCGTGACCTCGCGGCTCGCATGGCTGCTGCTCGCAGCGACGATCCTCGTCCAGATCTGCTTCCCGTTGACGTCCGGAGGCACCCCGGCGCTGACCACCGCCTCCGTGCTGCTGTTCGCCGCGGCAATGCTCGTCGACGCCGCCAGCACGCACGGCGTGGCGGCCGCACTCGTGCTGCTGGTGGTCGCCGGGGGTGGTGGGCTGCTGGCCGAGACCATCGGCGTGCACACCGGCGTTCCGTTCGGACGTTACGACTACACCGGCACCCTCGGGTTCGAGATCGCGGGTGTTCCGATCCTCGTACCCCTCGCGTGGATCATGATGGCCTGGCCCGCATGGAACGTCGCCCGACGCCTCGTCGGGCGGTACGGGCGTCTGGCAACGATCGTCGTCGGCGCATGGGCGCTGACCGCGTGGGACGTCTTTCTCGATCCACAGATGGTCGACGCAGGGCACTGGCGCTGGGAGGCGACGACACCGGCGCTGCCGGGGGTCGAGGGCATCCCGCTCAGCAACTTCGGCGGCTGGCTGCTGGTGTCGCTGCTGATGATGGCGGTGCTCGACGCGGCATTCGGCCGCGACCCGCGGGCGTCGACGCTCCGGATCGACGCGGTGCCCGTCACCGCGTATCTGTGGACCTACTTCTCGTCGGTCATCGCCCACGCCGTGTTCTTCGGCCGTCCACCTGTCGCGGTGACCGGCGCGGTACTCATGGGGGTGATCGCCATTCCGTTGGCGGTGTCGGTGGCATGTGAGATCCGAGCGACGCGAACAGGGAGGCACAGTGTCCACGCCGGGTGAGAGGCGCGTGCGGCTGTGGCGCGGTGTCGTGCGCATCGGAACGTCCCTCGCGCTCGGCTGCCTGGTCCTGACGCTCGACAACGCACGACGCATCCGCGTTCCCGACAATCGGCACCGACCCGCCGCAGAGCCGTTATGGGTGTTGCTGCCCGTCCGCGACGAGGCTGCCGACGTCGCCGGATGTGTTCAGTCCCTGCAAGCGGCGACGGCTCGCTGGCCGGGGCCGGCACACATCGTGGTCCTCGACGACGAATCGACCGATGCGACGCCGGACATCCTGGACGACATCGTCTCGGGCGACGACACCGTCACGGTGCTGTCCGGGGCACCGCGTCCGGACGGCTGGCTCGGAAAGCCCTGGGCCTGTGCGCAGTTGGGCGAATTCACCAGAGTCGCCGCGGGTGACTCGACCGGCGAGGGAGTCCTCGTCTTCGTCGACGCCGACGTGCGCCTGCACCCCGACGCGCTGACCGCGACGGTGGCCACCATGCGACAGGCGGGTCTCGACCTGTTCTGCCCCTACCCACGCGAAGACGTCTGCGGGATCGGCGAGCGACTCGTCCAGCCGCTGCTGCAGTGGTCATGGATGAGCACGCTGCCGCTCGGAATCGCCGAGCGATCGGCACGGCCGAGTCTTTCCGCCGCGAACGGGCAGTTCCTGGCAGTCGACGCGACGATGTATCTGCGGGCGGGTGGGCACAGTGCGGTGCGCTCCGAGGTGCTCGAGGACATCGCCTTGCTCCGCGCGGTCAAGGCAGCGGGAGGTCATGGGGTGGTCGGCGAGGGCAGCTCGGTGGCCACGTGCCGGAAGGTCATGGGGTGGTCGGCGAGGGCAGCTCGGTGGCCACGTGCCGGATGTACGACGGGTGGCGCGAGGTGCGAGCCGGGTATCGGAAGTCGTTGTGGGCGGCGTTCGGTTCCCCTGCCGGGGCCGTCGTGGTGATGACGATGATGATCGTGTCGTACGTCGTGCCTGCCGTCGCGGCGATCGGCGGATCACGGACCGGGCTCGTGGGTTATCTCGCGGGCGTCGCGTCACGGGTGGTCACCGCGCGGCGCACCGGCGGACGGGCATGGCCCGACCCGCTGGCTCACCCGGCGTCGGTGCTCACACTCGCCGTGCTGACCGCCGACTCGATCGGCGCTCGCAGTCGCGGAGAACTGCGCTGGAAGGGGAGACCGGTGCACGCATGAGTCGGATCATCGTGATCGGGGCCGGTGTGGGCGGACTCGCCGCCGCCATCCGCCTGTGTGCGGCTGGGCACGACGTCACCGTGCTCGAACAGTCCGACGATGTCGGCGGCAAACTCGGCGTGATCGAGCACGACGGCTTCGTCTTCGACACCGGACCGTCGTTGGTGACGCTCCCGCACATCCTCGAGGAACTCTTTGCCGACACCGGAGCGCCGCTGAGCGATTCCCTGACACTGCAACGGCTTTCGACGGCGGCGCGCTACCGCTTTCCCGACGGGACGACACTCGACATGCCCGGCGAGATGTCACAGATCCCCGCCGCGCTCGACGACGCACTCGGTGACGGACGGGGAGCCCAATGGGAGGCGTTCCTGCACCGTGCCGAACAGATCTGGAACGCGACTCACGGGCCGTTTCTCGAGTCACCGATCACGCTGCGCGACATGGCTTCCGGCGCGCTTGATCTCCGCGATCTCGTCACGGTGGCGCCCTGGCGCACACTACGCGGACTCGGCGACCACTATCTGCACGATCCGCGACTGCGCATGCTGCTCGACCGCTACGCCACGTACACCGGATCGGATCCACGCCGCGCACCTGCCGCACTCGCGAGCGTCCCGTACGCCGAGCAACGCTGGGGATCGTGGTACGTGAGCGGGGGGCTCGGCGTCATCGCGAGGGCGCTGCGCGACAGGGTGGTCGACCTCGGCGGCACCATCGAACTCGGCGTCGAGGTGACGGCACTGACCACCAGTTCCGGTCGCGTCGACGGAGTCCGCACGAGCGACGGCGCACGCCACAACGCCGACCTCGTCGTCGCGAACGCCGATGCCGCACAGGTCTATTCGTCACTCATCGCCACTCGTCCGGCACGGCACACCGCGCGCCGACTTCGCAAGGTCACCCCGTCGTTCTCCGGCTTCGTCCTGTTGCTGGCACTCGACGATGCACCCGACCAACCCCACCATCAGATCCTGTTCGCCGACGACTACGACGACGAGTTCGATTCGGTGTTCGGTCGCGGCGGGCCACCGCGGCCCGTACCGAACCCGACGATCTACGTCTCGGCGGCCGATGATCCCGCGGTGAGTCCCGGACCCCGCACCGCGGCCTGGTTCGTGCTCGTCAACGCACCCCGCCACGACCCCGTCGGTGGAACCGATTGGGATGCAGAAGGAGTGGCAGGCGACTACGCCGACAGAATCGTGGGACTCATGGCCGAACGCGGTCTCGACATCCGAGATCGGATTCGACACCGAATCCTCGTCACTCCCGCCGACCTGGAGCGACGCACACTGACACCGGGCGGGTCGATCTACGGGTCGTCGTCGAACGGCGTACGTGCCGCTTTCCTACGACCCGCCAATGCATCAGGTGTTCCCGGCCTCTACCTGGTCGGCGGGTCGGCGCATCCCGGTGGCGGGCTTCCCCTGGTGTTGCTGTCGGCGAACATCGTTGCGCGACTGATCGGCCCGGCGTGAACGCCCGGAGTCAGACCGGCGAGGGTCCCGGCGAGTGGTCGCCGCGCAGGCGCTTGCGGATGAGTTCGGCGCTGATCAGACACATCGGCAAACCGATGCCCGGGCGTGTGGTGCCTCCTGCGTAGTAGAGACCGCCGACCTTCGCCGAACGATTGTTGGCTCGCAGAAATGCGCTCTGCCACAGAGTATGAGCCGGACCGAGTGCACCACCCGACCACGAGTTGAGATCGGCGGAGAAGTCACCCGGACCGGTAGTACGTCGCACGACGACCCGTTCCGCGAGATCGTCGATCCCTGCCCAGGAACTCACGAGTTCGATGGCGCGATCGGCTATCTGCTCGATGACCGGATCACCCGCGCCGTCCACTCCACCGCGTCCGAGTTCCGGGTCGGCAGGTACGGGGATCAGCATGAACAGATTCTCGTGGCCGTCCGGCGCCACCGACTCGTCGGTTCTCGACGGTGTGCACACGTACAGCGACGCCGGGTCGGGTACCGCCGTCGGAGTCTCGAAGATGTCGTCGAAGTTGGTGGCCCAGTCAGCCGTGAAGAACAGTGAATGGTGTTGCAACTGCGGTAGTCGTCCACGTACGCCGAGGAAGACCAGGACGGCCCCGGGGCCGGAGATACGCCGGTCCCACCACCGCTGTGGGAAGGTCTGCAGTGCCCTCGGCAGGAGGCGCGTCTCGACGTGGTGCAGGTCGGCGGCCCCGATCACGATGTCGGCGTCGACAGTCCGCTCGACCGAGTCGTCGCCACGAATACGTAGACCGGCGACGTCGGCGCGGCGTCGAGACAACCGTCGGCGTAGTCGACCTTCGGAGGGTTCCGTTGGGCGCGTGAGGATCTCGGTCACCGTCGTGCCGGGGTGCAGCCTGGCGCACTTCTCCTGCGCGACTGAGGCAAGGGATTCTACGAATCGGGTGAATCCCCCGTCGGGGTAGCGCACTCCCTCGTCGAGGTCGAGCCAGCTCATCAGGTGATACATCGCGGGCGCTCGCTCCGGCGACGATGCGAGGAACACGGCGGGGTAGCCGAGGATCTGCCTGAGCCTGCGGTCGGAGAACCGCCGCGAGATGAACGTGTCGAGACTGGTGCCGAGTAACTGCACGAGCGTCTTCGCGTGGCGTAGGACCTCGGGATCGACGAAGGCGCGCGGGGTGTCGAAGTTGGTGTACAGGAAGCGTCGGACAGCGATGTCGTACGCGTGTCGTGCCGACGCCAGATACTCGGAGAGCTCGTGCCCTGCACCGGTTTCCATCTTCTCGAACAGCTCGACCGAACGTTGCTCGTCACTGTGCACGTCGACCGGATCGGCATGTCCCTCGAAGAACACCCGATAACCGGGATCGAGTCGGAGTAACTCGAGCTGTTCGGAGGTCGAGGTACCCAGCAGCTCGTAGAAGTGGTCGAAGACCTCGGGCATGAGCCACCACGACGGCCCGGTGTCGAACCGGAAGCCCTCGGCCTCCCAGGAACCCGCGCGCCCCCCGACCTGCGGGCGTTGCTCGTAGACGTCGACGTCGTATCCGTCGTCGGCGAGCAGAGCCGCGGTCGCGAGCCCCGCCACCCCTCCGCCGATGATCGCGACGCGCGTGGCCGTGGCGCTCACGCGGACACCCCTTCCGAGACGGAGGCACGAGGCTGTCCGCGGCGCAGCACAGCGGTAGCCGCTATCCGGGTCTTGGTTGCGGTGGGCACCCGAACGCGATGTCGCGCAGCCATACTCGCCGGGGTTGCACGGAGTCTGGCATTGAGCTCTGCGAACAGATCGTGTGCGACGCAGACTGCGATGCGACTGCTTCGTGGCAGCTCACGGATCGTCGCCGCCGCAATCGCGAGATCGCCGTCGATCTCGTTTAGCCAGCGTGTCCACGCTACTGCCGACGGTTGGGTGGGATCGAGTCCGACGAGGTATCGGCGGCCGAGATCGCCGCTGTCGGTGCCGAAGTCGCGTAGGAAGTTGACCTTCTGAAACGCTGCCCCGAGATGCTGCGCACCCCTACTCAGTTCGTCGTAGCGCTGATCTGCTCGCGGCTCGTCGGCGACGAAGGCACGTAGACACATCAGCCCGACCACCTCGGCGGAGCCGTAGATGTACTCCGCGAGAGTCTTCTCGTCGTGTGTCTGCAGAGTCAGGTCCATACGCATCGACGAGAAGAACGGGGCGGTGAGTGAGGTGTCGACACCGACGCGACGTGCCGAGCGGGCAAACGCGTGAACGACGAGGTTGCTGCTCGAACCCGACTCGAGAGCATCGTTGGTCTCGGACTCGAGGCGATCGAGCGCGACGTGCCGGTCATCGGTCCCCTGTCCCGGTCGGGGTGCGTCGACGATCTCGTCGGCCACACGGACGAGAGCGTAGATGTTGCGGACGTGCGAGCGCACCGGCTCGCCGAGAAGGCGCGAAGCGAGCCCGAACGACGACGAGTACGAGTTGATCACCAGTGCGGCACTGGCGTCGGCGACCTCGTCGTAGCGGTCGTGCGGCGCATGCAGGTCGACGCGGGAACGTCGGCTCATCGGACGTCCTCGCGTGCTCGACCGTCGTACTCGACGCGCGTCGCCTCGTAGGCTCCCACGGCGGGCCCGAGTTCGGAGATCTGGTCGACGAACCACGGACTCAACATCCACGGTGTGCGCCGCGCGATCTCCCAGATGTCGTCGACCGGTGCCCATGTGTACTGCATCACCTCGTCGGGATTGGGGTCGACGTCGCCGACCGGGCGAGCCGCGAAGACCGGACAGACTTCGTTCTCGACGACCCCGCTCGCATCGACCGCCCGGTAGCGGAAGCCGGGGATGATCGGCCGTAGGTCGGCGACGTCGAGTCCGAGTTCGCGCTGTGAGTAGCGGGCGACCGCGGCTTCGACGCTCTCACCGGGACGTGGGTGCCCGCAGAACGAATTGGTCCACACCCCGGGCCACGTCTTCTTGCTCAACGCACGACGGGTCATGAGGATGCGTCCGTGGTCGTCGACGAGATGACAGGAGAACGCGAAGTGCAGCGGGGTGTCCGGGCCGTGCACAGTGAGTCGGTCCGCGGTGCCGCGCGGACTGCCGTCGTCGTCGACGAGCACCACCAGGTCCTCGTCCATCAAACCCCACACCTCTCGATTGTCCGGTGCGAAGACGGTTCGCGCCTCCGCAAGGGCTCACGCGCCGACCCCGCGCGAGGTCGGCGTGCTCTGTCACCAGGTCTTCGACGCCGCTACGCGTCCGGATGGGGAGCTCGCCCAGGTGCGCACACTAGGCTGACCGGGTGCGCTTCGGTATCTGCATTCTCCCTGATCTGGACTGGCAGCACGCGCGGCCGCTGTGGCAGCGTGCCGAGCAGCTGGGCTTCGACCATGCCTGGACCTACGACCACCTCGTGTGGGGCGGTCTCCCCGATTCCCGCTGGTTCTCGTGCATGCCGACCCTCACCGCGGCGGCAACGGTCACCACCACGATCGAGCTCGGCGCGTTCGTCGTCTCGCCCAACTTCCGGCATCCGGTTGCCTTCTCACGCGAGGTCCAGACCCTCGTCGACATCTCCGACGGACGATTCCTTCTCGGACTCGGAGCCGGTGGCACCCCGGACGACCGACTGCTCGGACAGCCCGAACTCACCGCCCGCCAGCGCGTCGACCGGCTGCAGGAGTTCACCATGCTGCTCGACCGCACCCTGCGCGCCGACCACGTCGACGTCGTCGGCGAGTACTACACCGCCCGCGACATGCGTCTCGTCGGCGGATCGGTACGGGAGCGGGTACCGCTGCTGCTTGCGGGTAACGGACCGCGATCGGTGCGCTACGCCGCGCGTTTCGGCGACGGGTGGGTGACCACCGGCGACACCACTGCCGCCACCACCGACGAGTGGTTCGCGGGCATCGCACGCAACTGCGAGATCCTCGACGCCGCACTCGCCGACCGATCAGATGGTGGCGACGTCGCCCGGTACCTGAGCATCGACTCCGGCCCCGCCCAGTCGCTGCAGAGCGTTGCGATGTTCGACGAGCTCACCGGTCGCGCGGCCGAGCTCGGTTTCACCGACGTGATCATCCATTGGCCACGGCAGACACCGCCGCACGTCGCCTCCGAGGCCGTTCTCGAGGAGGTTGCCGCATCACGGCTGTGACCAGCACAGATGCCCCGACGGCGAGGGCGGCGATAGGCTTTGCACCGTGACGGTACGCGCGGGCATCGTGGTGACAGGGACCGAGGTCCTCACCGGACGGATCACCGATCGGAACGGCCCATGGGTCGCCGAACGGCTGTTCGCGCTCGGCGTCGACGTCGCACACATCACCGTCTGCGGCGACCGACCTGAAGACCTCGCCGCCGAGCTGCGCTTCCTGGCCGACGAGGGCGTGTCACTCATCGTGACCACCGGTGGACTCGGCCCGACCGCCGACGACCTCACTGTCGCGACCGTCGCGGAGTTCACCGGCCGGGCGCTCCACCTCGACGAGCCCTTGCGCGATCACATCGCCGAGATCATCCGACGCTGGCAGGGGCGCGGCGGCAGCGAGTCGGCGTCGGCGGCCACCGCGGCCGGCATCGATAAGCAGGCCATGGTTCCCGAAGGTGCACAACCGATTCCACCGACAGGGACCGCGCCGGGAGTTGCCGTTCCGGCCGGTCAGGATCCCCGCGCACGACGCCGACTGCCGGCAATTCTCGTGCTGCCCGGCCCGCCACCGGAGTTGCAGATGATGTGGCCCGCCGCGATCAACGCACCGGCAATCGACGAGGCCATCGCCGATCACCCCGACATGCGTCAGGACACGATCCGCATGTTCGGACTGCCCGAAGCGGATCTGGCGGCGGGGTTGCGCGCCGCACAGGACGAAATAGTCGGATTCGACGAACTCGAGATCACCACCTGCCTGCGACGCGGCGAGCTCGAGATCGTCACCCGCTACCCGGTCTCCGCCACCGACGACTACACGGCACTCTCCGACTTCCTCACCGGGCTGTATCCCACCGAGACCTTCTCCACCGACGGCACGACCATCGACGACCAGCTCGCGGATCTGTTGACCGGACGTCGAATCGCCACGGCCGAATCGTGCACCGGCGGAATGGTCGCCGCGCGGCTCACAGATCGCGCCGGTTCGTCGGCCTATGTCCAGGGCGGGGTGGTTTCGTATTCGAACGACGTGAAGATCAATTCGCTGGGTGTGCCCGCGTCGATGATCGACGAGCTGGGCGCGGTCAGCGAGCCGGTCGCCGCCGCGATGGCCGACGGCGTGATGGCTCGCCTGGGCGCCGACACAGCGATTTCCACCACCGGCATCGCAGGCCCGGGCGGCGAGACTCCCGGAAAACCTGTCGGCACAGTGTGTTTCGGTATCGGTATCGCCGGGTCGCCGACGCTGACCCGCACGCTGCACCTGCCCGGCGACCGCGCGGCGGTGCGTGAGCGCTCGACCACGATCGCGTTCCACCTACTCGCCGACGCCCTGCGCGCAGCGTCGAGCTGAGTGCGGAAGGTCGGGGATGAGTAGCGCCGCGGCTGCGCGGAAAGTCGGGGAAGGGTGCAGCCCGAGATCCTTCCCCTGCTTTCGTGCTGATCCCTAGAAAAAACACGGGGAATAGCACACAACCCGGGGAAGAAACCCTTCCCCTACTTCCCGCCGACCCGCGCACCACTGTTCGACGCCGCGCACGGTCGCGCCGACGGGTTCCGGCCAGTCACGCTCGCTTCTCCTGCTCGAGCACGCGAATCCGCTCTTCGAGTTCGGCAACTCGGCGTGCGTTGGCCTGGTTGAGCTCTCGGATGTACTCACGGTCGTACTGCGGCACCAGGCTTCGCGAGCAGTTCCAATCGACACCCTCGACGTCGATCAGGATGCTGCGCTCGGCTCGCGCCGACACCCGCCCCTCCGGAACGGTCATCAACTCACGCAGGAGCTGATCATCGTCGTCGACGACCGTCGCGTGGCCCAACAGCTTCAGCCTCATCCGTCGCGGATAGTCGGCGCAGAAGACCGCCACCCGATGGTTGTCGTCGATGTTGCCCACCGACACGAACTGCGAGTTGCCGTGGAAATCGGCGAAGCCGATACGGTTGCCACCGAGGTGGTGCACGAAACCCCGCGGGCCGCTGCGGTACTGGATGTAGGGCCAACCGCCTTCGGTCACTGTCGCGAGATGGAACTGGAACATCGTGCGCAGAAAAGTCAGTTCGCGATCGCCGAGCTCATCGGGACCCGAATCAGGCTGTGCGGCAACATCCCCGTACACGACGTTGCTCCCCGTCCGCTGCTGCCGTGCCAACGCGTGCGGGCCGTAGGCCATGTGGTGGTAGCGGGCTCCCATGCGATCAGCCCTGCTGTTCCGTCACACGCGTGGCGGCGGCGGTCTCCGACCAGATTCGCGCCACGATCTCACTCGCGGGACCGAAATCTGTGTCTCGGAAAGAGGTTCCAGCCCATAGGTTGAGAAACTCGGGATCTCCGGCGAGCGCGGCAGCCGAGCGCAGGGGACTCGTCAGATGATGCAGTTGCGGATATTCGGCAGGGGCGAGCGGCGTGTAGCGATCGGTGAACTCGTTGCGCAGCGCGCGTGCCGGCCGACCGGAGAACGCGCGTGTCACCACGGTCTCGGAGAACCTCGGATTCCGCAGTGCTGCGCGGTGAGTCGGCTTGGTACCCGCTTCTGCGCTGTCGAGAAACGCCGTGCCCAACTGCACCGCAACGGCGCCTGCGGCGAGCGCGTCATCGACGTGTGACCCGGTCGCGATTCCACCCGCGGCGATGATCGGAAGGTCGACGATCGCCACAACCTGTCTGACCAGATCGACGGTCCTGATGTCCGACGGCTCGGCCGCGACATCCAAGGTCGCACGATGACCACCCGCCTCGACACCCTGCACACAGAGCGCGTCGACGCCGCGCGCCGCAGCGCGAACCGCGTCGTCGGCATCGGCCACCGTTGCCACCACGACGATCCCCACATCATGCAGCCGGGATACGACACCGTCGTCAGGTAGCCCGAAGGTGAACGACACCACGGGAACTCGTCGCTCGATCACCAGGTCGATCTTGTCCGCATATGCATCGTCGTCGTAGTCGACGATGCGCCCGACGTCTACGTTGTACCGACGTGCCACCGGCTCCAATTCGTCGCGAAATCGCAGCACCGCTGCAGGGTCACGGACGCCGCTGCCGGGGACGAACAGATTGACTCCGTATGCATCCACGCCAGACGCGGTCACCTCGTCGATCTCGGCCGCAAGCGCGTCGACAGACTTGTACCCGGCGGCGAGAAAGCCCATCGCCCCCGCCTCGGCTGCCGCGATCACCAGGGCGGGAGTCGTCGGACCACCTGCCATCGGCGCCACGAGGATGGGCACGCGCACGCTCATCAAGTCGAACGTTCCAGGATTCTCGGTCATCTCCTGCTCCCTTCGCCCACGCGTGCGGAGCCCGCATGATCGTCGACATCGTCGAGGCTACCCACCGGAACACGGTCGGGGAAATACCTTCTGAGCATGAACTATGCTCTGTGGTTATGAATCTGGAGTTGCGCCATCTGCGTGCTGTCGTCGCCGTGGCCGACCATGGATCATTCACGACAGCGGCGGTGCAGCTCGGCGTGTCCCAGCCTGCGCTGACCCGTACCGTCCAACAGGCCGAGCGCATCCTTCAGACACAGCTGTTCGACCGCACCAGCCGCCGCGTCGAACTGGCCGAGTCCGCAACGGATTTCGTCACTGCAGCGAAGCGGATGCTGTTCGATCTGGAGCAGGCTGTCGCTTCTCTGACTGCCCGCAGGGCCCTGCGCCTCGGTTTCAGCTGGCTTCTGCCCGACAGCTGGGCACACGCAACGGTCGCCGGCTTCGAGAGGGCCACCGGAGTCACCGTCGACATCGCCCGATTCGACGATCCGCTGCGAGCGTTGCGTGAAGGTCAGGTCGACGTCGCCGTGGTCCGCAGACGGGGTCGTGGGTCGTCGATCACCTATCGCGCGCTGTACAACGAGGCGCGCGTCGCGGCGGTGTCGGCGTCGTCGGAGTTGGCCTCACGCGAGCATCTCACCTGGCACGAGCTCCGTGAGCTGCCGCTGGTTGTCAACACGCTTACCGGCACGACGGTTCCCCGCTCGTGGCGCGGCGCCGATCGTGCGGAGAACCGAAAGGTCGTCGAATGCACCAATTTCGACGAATGGCTCGAACTGATCGCTGCTGATCGCGGAGTCGGCGCAGTACCCGAGATCGCCGCCCGACGCGTGAACCACTCGCACGTCCGGTTCATCCCGATTCCCGACGCCCCGCCGACCATGCTGCAACTCGCATACCTCACGGCAACGCCCAACGCCACCGTCGACGCCTTTGTCGACGCAGCACTCCGCGCCGTCAATCGCGAGGCGCGTCCCCGAGATGGTGGTGATGTTCATGCGTGATCGGGTACATGATGTCGACGTCCACCGCCGAGGTGCGAGAACTTCTGTTGCCCATCATGTTCCAGATCAGCACCGTCAGCGTGCCGAGTCCGGCGTACAACGCGAGACACACCAGTGCCGAGCCGCAGCCGGCGTCGGGGAAGTAGAGCGAGTTGCGGACCAGTTGCGCACCACCGCCGGTGGGCAGCCACTCACCGAGCTTCGCCCAGAAGGTGGGTAGGAAGTTCCACGGGATGGACGCTCCCGACAGTGTCGCGCCGATGAGGAAGTAGAAGCCACCCGCCAGGGAGCCGATCGGCCCGAACAGCGTCACGAGCCCGGCAGTCGACCCCGCGATGGCCAACGAGATCAGCGTGTACGTACCGAACAACCGCCACTGGTCAGCCGAACTCCCGACACCGTAGAACCAGGAGAACAGCAACACGATTCCCGACGACACCGCGGCGTAGGCGACCAACGCGGCGACGTGGCCGAGACCACGCCGCAACGATTGCGGGACACGTGGCATCAGTCGCCCGAGGCCGAGCGATGCGATACTTCCGCCGAGCGAGATCACCTGCAGGATATAGCCGATCGACGCGCCATTGATGTCGTCGTCGGACAGCTCGACCACGTCGACGGGGAGGGTTTGCGGCAGCTTGTTCTCGACGTTTGCCTGTGAGGCGACCGCTTTCAGCGCGGTCGCCGGCAGAGCGCCGCCCGCGCTGGCGACGACTGGAACGATGCCCTGCTGTGTGAGCTCCAGTCCTCCGTCGATCTCGCGGCGGGAGATCGCACCGCGCAGGGCATCCATGGACTCGTATGCGCGTGCGTCGAACTTTCCGTCGGCTTCGACAGCAGCCGTGAGCTTCTCGGTCTGCGCAGCTGGACCGACGATGCCGATCGGCACGTTCCTCGGCGACGGTGAGTGCCCGACGCCCAGATAGAAGCTGCCCAGCCCGAGTTGGACGAGCGCACCGAGCACAACGACGGCCAGGAGCAGGCGTCGATACGTGTTTCCGAACGAGAGTGGTCCGGCTTCGGTCATGAGCATGGTCGGATTACCTCAATGGTGTGAATGGCAGATGAACGGTCGGTAGTGCTGTGCGCGAATCGGTTACGCGTTGTAGCCGTCAACGGCGACGCGCACCTGCATGCGCACATCGTCGAAGGGATCACGGTCCGAATGCGCGCCCGTCGATGCGCGAGTGATGGCCAGGGCGGTTGCGGCGAAGATCATGTTGGCGGTGAGCACCGCCATGTCGGCGTGCGACCGCTCGGCGGCGGTTCGCTCGGTGCCCGAGCCTGCGGGACGGTCAACTCGATCCGCGACGAGACGTGCGGCGATGCGGTCCTGCAACTCGGCGACAAGGGCGAGACCTTCCGCACGGTAGTGATCGCTGGAGCCGCCGAACAGGAGCTCACGGTGGTAGGCGTTGCCGTTCTCCGGGTTGGCCTGCGCATACTCCAGCAGCGGGAGCACCATCTCGTAGATCGCACCGGCGGTGTCCGTGGTCGATTCGGCGCGGGCAGCACCGACGTCGAGCGCCCTGCGCAACTCGTCGTTGAGCACCATCAGCAGCAACTCGCCCTTGGTCGATGCGTACCGGAAGACCGTGCCCGCCGCGACGTCGGCACGATCGGAGACCTGTCCCGTCGACACCGACTCGAAGCCACGTTCGGCGAACAGATCGGCGGCAGCCCGGAAGATCCGATCCTGCTTGTCACGCATGTTGCGAGCACGCCTGCCGTCGGCAAGCGGTGTCCCTGCGCTCATGCCACCTCCAAAAATGAGCGGACTCAAAAATGAGTGTACTCATGTACGACGCCGCTCTCAGCGGCCTACCCTCGAAGACATGTCACCTCGCACGCTCGTCCGCATCGTCCTCGGCGCCTTCATGACCTTCGCCGGAATCTCGCACCTGACATTCGCTCGTGACGAATTCCAGGCTCAGGTTCCCGACTGGTTCCCCATCGACACCGACGTCACAGTGCTCGTCTCCGGCGTGGCCGAGATCGGCCTCGGTGCGTCGTTCCTCGCGCTGCCGAAGCACAAGCGTGCGATCGGCATCCTGCTCGCCCTGTTCTACGTCGTCATCTTCCCCGGCAACATCGCCCAGTACCTCGAACACAAGGACGGTTTCGGGCTCGACACCGACCGCAAGCGCCTCGTCCGTCTGTTCTTCCAACCCGCCCTGATCGCCGGGGCTCTGTATGCCGGTGGAGTCGGGTCGAAGAAGTAGGTCTGACGCCGCTGCGACGTTCCGCCCCGGGTAATCTCCGACTGCATGAGTGACTGCATCTTCTGCGGCATCATCGCCGGCGACATACCCAGCACGAAGGTCTCCGAGACCGAGACGACCTACGCGTTCATGGACATCAACCCGGCCAATGACGGTCACCTGTTGGTGATTCCGAAGCAGCACAGCACCGACCTGCTCGACATCGGCGCCGACGACCTGACCGCTGTCACCCTCGAGGCACAGCGAATCGCGCTGGCCGTCGTCGACGATCTCGGGGCCGACGGCGTCAACCTGCTCAACTGCTGCAAGGCTCCGGCGTGGCAAACGGTGTTCCACTTCCATCTGCATGTGATCCCCCGCTACGCCGATCGAACCAAGGACCGCCTGTCGCTTCCGTGGCAACCGGGCGTCGCCGGTGATCAAGACGTCATGTCCGGATACGCCGAGAAACTGTCGGCCGCGCTGCACTGCTGAGGGTGTAGACCGAGCACATGGAATCGTCACCGATCTTCGCGGCATCCGATTACGACGCTGTCGTCGTCGGCGCTGGGATCGCCGGGCTGACCGTTGCGCGACTACTCACGCGGGCAGGTGCACGCACCGTGGTACTCGAGGCACGAGACCGGGTCGGTGGACGCGTGCACTCCGACCGGTCGGACGGCACCGTGACCGATCGTGGCGCGTCGTGGATACACGGAATCGCCGACGCCCCGCTGCACGCGACCACCGAGGCGTTCGGTATGCGCACCGTCGAGTTCACCGTCGGCAGTTACCAACCTGACGGACGACCGATCGCCTACTACGCTCCGGATGGAATCCGGCTCGACGACGCATCCGCCGCGTCCTTCGCGGCGGACGTGCATGCCTTCGACGACGCGCTGTCGACGTACGTGTCATCGATCGGCGCCGGGGTGTCCTACGGCGCGGCGACCGAGACGACGCTGTCCGGGCTAGGCTGGGATTCCGCTCGCACAGAACGGGTTCGGGAGTTCGTTCGCCACCGCACCGAAGAACAGTACGGTGTGTGGATCGACGATCTCGACGCGCACGGACTCGACGACGACGAGACCGATGGCGACGAGGTCGTCTTCCCCGACGGCTACGACCAGCTCGCGACTCGTCTGGCCGAGGGTGTGCACGTGGTTCTCGACCAGACCGTGTCGCGCGTCGCGTGGTCCGCCGAGGACGGTGCGACGGTGACCACCACGCGCGGCGACTCCGTATCGGCTGTGCGAGCGGTCGTGACCGTGCCCGTCGGCGTACTCAAGGCCGGAGCCGTCGCCTTCGAACCGCCGCTCGCCGAACCTGTCGCCGGAGCGCTCGATCGGCTGGAGATGAACACCTTCGAGAAGGTGTTCCTCAGGTTCGGTGCCCGATTCTGGGACGACGGGGTGTACGCGATTCGCAGACAGGGTCCGGCCGCGAGGTGGTGGCATTCCTGGTACGACCTCACCGCCCTGCACGGCCAGCCGACGCTGCTGACGTTCGCCGCGGGGCCGTGTGCGCTGGCGATACGCGACTGGTCCGACGCACAGATCGTCGCGTCGGTACTCGACTCGCTACGCGAAATCTACGGCGCCGCGGTCACCGATCCGGTTCGCAGCGACGTGACCCGGTGGCAGGACGACCCGTACGCCCGCGGTTCGTACGCGTACATGACGGTCGGGTCGACAACGGCCGACCACGACGACCTGGCGACCCCGCTCGGCGGTGGCGTGCTGCAGCTGGCGGGAGAGGCGACGTGGACAGACGATCCCGCAACGGTCACCGCCGCACTCGAGTCGGGGCGCCGCGCGGCGTCGAACATTCTCGGCCGCGACGTCGACATCGCCGAACTCTGGGTGTGAGCGCTGTACCCGTATCCAGGGCGCCCGGCGCGAGAGTGCCTGTCTACCCGGCCGGGGGAAGGTCGACGGTGATGACCACCCGGACATCGTCGACGACCTTCAGGGCACCCATCATCATCGAGTAGGGCTTGAGGCCGAATTCTCGATGGGAGACAACGGTTTCGATGTTCGCCTGACGTGCGTCGTCGGGACCGGACACCTCGACGTCGAGGGGATGGGGGTGCTCGTTGTTGTTGATCGTCAGCGTGCCGTCGAGGCGAAAGCCATTCTCTGTGGCCGTGATCGACGTGGCGTCGTAGGTGATCGTGTGTGCCTTGGATGCGTTCAGCGACTTGAGGGCGTTACCGCGTGCGATTGCCTTCTCGGGTCCGGTCAGTGGCGTGACGCCACCTTCGCCCGACACCACGCGCAGCGACTCGACGTCGATCGACGCGGCCACTCCGACGGGCACTCCGTCGGCGACGGTCAGCTCGGCCGACCACTGCTCCATGTCGATGGTAAGACGATGTCCTGTCCTGGCTGCGGGACCGGTCACGTCGGTGTGCACGGTCACAGTCCCGTTACCCGGACCGAACTCCCATGTGTCTCGTGTCATCACATCTCCTCGATATCGACAGTTCGCGGGGTCGGGGCCCACCCTAGGCCGCACGACTGTGCCACTGTTGTTCAGTGACCACTTCAGGCAGCTCAGGTGTCAGTACGGGTACAGCTCACGGATTCGACGCGTGGCTCGTCACGACGCCCGCGGCGACGGCGGCAATCTCGATGTTCGGCGGGCAGGTGCTCTCCTACCGGCCGGCCGGTAGCGACAGCGACGTGCTGTGGGTCTCGCCGCTCGTCGCGACACCGCCGACGCCGATCAGGGGTGGCATACCCATCTGCTGGCCGTACTTCGGCAAGGAGAACCAGACCGACAGTGACGTGCCGTCGCACGGTTACGCGCGGACCGCGCAGTGGCGCGCCACCGGCTCGCAAACGCTGGCCGACGGCTCCGTCGAGCTGCAACTGGCGCCGGAGGGACTCGACTGGTTGGGGCTGCGGGTCGCGCTGACCGTCCACGTCGGGGAAACGCTCAGGATCGGGCTGCACACCACCAACATCGGTGAGCAGCAGGAGATTCTGACCGAGGCGCTGCACAACTACCTGCACGTCTCCGATGCCACGACTGTGCGGGTGGACGGACTCTCCGGCCTCTCCTACGAGGACAAATTCGACGACCTCACGGTCAAGACACAAGACGGCGACTGGCATCTTCCCGACGACGAGCAGCGCAGCGACCGCCTGTACCCCGACGCGGGCGGTACGTATCGGCTCGTCGACCGTGGGTTCGACCGCACCGTTCGTGTCGACGGCGTCGGGGCACGCACCGCCGTCGTCTGGAATCCGGGACCCGACGTCGCCGCCGGGATGGCGGACGTCGGCAAGCACTGGCGTGAGTTCGTGTGCGTCGAGACCGCCAACGCGGGCCCGAATCTGCTCACCGTCGAACCCGGCGCGACCGTCGACATGTGGCAGACGATCGCACTCGAGTGACCTCGAAGAGCCCTGTGCGCGAGACCTAGTCGGGTACGACGACCGCGCGTCCTCGCAGATCATTCGCGGCGAGTTTGCGATACGCGGCCACACCGTCGTCGAGGCTGAACTTCTCGACCGCGACGTCGAGAACCCCGTCGCGCGCGAGGTCGAGGACTTCGATGAGTTCCGAGCGTGATCCCCAGTAGGGCGACCGGACCGACACCTCGTGTGGCTGCGCCCAGTAGCCGACGTGTGCGACCGACTTGCCGTCCCCGAGTCCGACGAT
Organism: Gordonia otitidis NBRC 100426; assembly: GCF_000248075.1. Lineage (GTDB taxonomy): Bacteria > Actinomycetota > Actinomycetes > Mycobacteriales > Mycobacteriaceae > Gordonia > Gordonia otitidis. The sequence goes on from NZ_BAFB01000239.1 coordinate 17,915, forward strand.
GGTCACGTCACCGAGAGTGCCGACCACTCCCATCGCAGTGTTGATGGTGGGCTGAAAACCGACGAAGTCGAAGACCGCTGTGGCGCCGTCCTTTCCGGTGATCTTGCGAACGTTGTCGACGGCGTCGGCGTCGCTGAGCACGGCCTCGTGAGCGCCGACCTGCTTGGCGAAGTCGAGCTTCTCCTGAGTCACGTCGAGCGCGATGATCCGAGACGGGGTCAGGTGGCGCAGCATCTGGATCGCCACATGTCCCAGACCACCGGACCCGATCACGACGGCTGTCGTACCGCCGACGAGTTTGCTCAACGACGGCTTGATCGCGTGGTACGGCGTGAGGCCTGCGTCGGTGAGCGGCACCGTGGTGACGGGATCGAGGTCGCCGATGGGCACAAGATGTCGCGGGTCGTCGACGACCACGTATTCGGCCATCGCGCCGTCATGTCCAAGGCCCGGGGGCGTGATCTGCAGCTCCTCGGCGCGCGAACAGTAGTTCTCGAGTCCCTGCGAGCAGAAGTGGCAGACACCGCAGCCCCAGGGGCCGTAGATGGCTACCGCGGTTCCCTCGCTCACCGTCGACACACCCTGGCCGAGTGCGGCGATCACGCCGACACCCTCGTGGCCGAGTGTCATGGGGAGCGGGTAGGGAAACGACTCGGCAGGCATGTTCAGTACGAAGTCGTCGGAATGGCATGCGCCTGCAGCGGTCACCTTGACGAGCACCTGCCCGGGCCCCGGTGAGGGCGTCTCGACGTCGCGGAGTTCCGGTTCGGCGCCCGCCTTGATCATCTGCACGGCCTTCATCTGCACTCGCCTTTCGGATCGAAGATGTCCCCGTGCCCTCCCTCACCTCAGGTCTACCCTCACATCACGAGACGCGCATACGGATCGTGTCGAGGTGGAAGCGGGATCGCGACGGTCGGACCGCACTGCCGTCGACCATGATGAGGCAGGCTCGCGCGTCGGGTGCGGTGGACGCGGCTCGGGTCATTGCCGAGCTGTCCGGAACGGACGACGGCGAGACCATCGACTGCGACGGTGCGGCATGGAGTCGTACACGTGCTGCCAGATGACCTCGTGTTCGACGGGCGTGATGATTCCCCGCGACATGCGGGCGTCAGCGCAGCGCAACTCGCCGAGTGTGTCCGCGATCGACGCCGGGGTGGGCATCCCCTCGGGAAGGTCGTAGCCGGGGATGGTGGTGAGGTCGATGGTCCGCACATCGCCCGGAAGATGCCCGGCGATCCGGCGTGCGATCACCCCCGATATGACGAACAGCGCGGTCGCCGCCCAGAGAGCTGCCACTGCCGGCGTACCGATCACGCCGAGCACGAGTGCGGCTGTCAACCACAGACACGCACCCCAGATCGGCCAGCCGCGCCACAGTCGGAGTCGACGACGCTGCGTCGAGCTGATTCCAGGAGGAAAGACGACGAGGCGGTACCGGCACACCCCGTAGCGGCCCGATCCCGCACTGAACGATCCCCAGACCGACGGCCCCTCGGCCAGCCGGTCGATCAGGTCCGAACCGGTGGTATCCGCTCGTCCCTGGGGAGCACGCACGTGTGCCTCGGGAGACGACCGGTGCTTCCGGGGAGGATGCGCAAACGGATCGATCGGAGATCCGTATGAACTGATCGTGGTCATTCCGACAGTGCTACGCCGCACGGATGGCGTCGTGAAGTGGCTGTGCGGCACTTTGACGAGACTTTGACGCGGCGTCGACAAGCTTTGACGCGTTGCTGACGATTGCCGACCGGCAACGACGACCGCCCCGGCGTCGTGGTGACGTCGGGGCGGTCAGGGAAGTGGGCTGGTCAGGCGACCTTGTTGAAGGGATCGTGTTCGGCGATGAGTTTGTCGACACGGGCCTCGTCGATGCGCGCCCGCACGGTGGTGAGCTCCTGCCGGTCGCGCACGACCTTCGCGAGGGTGAACGTACTCGACGTCAGGAAGAGCAGGGTGATGGCCAGGAAACCCCGCTGCCAGGGGTCGATGGGGAGATAGAGGATGCCGATACACGCGGTCGCGAGGCTGACACCGAAGGCGATCGCAGACTGGATGAAATAGGCGACGGTGGTGGGGGTCTGGGGAATCTCTCTGGAAGACGACATGCGTCGACCATCTCAACCTGCGCCCGCCGCCGGATGCGTATGACTACGCAGTCGGACTGAGTGCTTGCGCCGGAGATCGTGCGAAGTCGCACGGGTCACGAGTTCGCGTCGAGCGCGGCCCGAACGGTACGGACGACCCCGTTGTCGCTGTTCGACGGGGCGACGAATCGCGCGGCGTCGAGGATCGTCTGGTGCGCGTTCGCGACGGCGTACGACCAGTCGGCTGTTCCGAGCATTCCGAGGTCGTTGAGGTAGTCGCCGAAGACCATGGTCTCGGCGGGTCGGATGCCCAATCTACGTTGCACCGCTCGCACAGCCTCGGCCTTGTCGACGCCGCGGGTCATCACGTCAAGCCAATGCTGCCCGGACACAACGACTTCCGCATCGATCGTCAGTGCCGAGATCGACGGGGCGGTGCGCTCCTCGATGCCCGCGAAGTCGTAGACCGCGACCTTGACGAGCTCTGCGTCGATCGCATCGAGGTCGTCGACGACGCTGTTGGCGAAGTAGTAGGGACGGATCTGCTCGAGGAATCGCTCGTCTGACCTCTCGACGTAGGCGATCTCCGGGCTGCACAACACGACGCCGAGGTCGGCGCCCTGTGACTGCAGTTCACGTGCACGCGCGAGTACGGCCCGCGCGGTGTCGGTCGCCAACGGTTGCGTACGCAGGATCTCACCTTGTCTGGCCACGACCGCCCCGTTCTCGGCGATCACGATCAGTCCCGGCACAGCCTCGCCGAACTGATGCAGCAGCGTCGCCGCCTGGCGTCCACTGGCCGGACTGAACACGATGCCCCGGCGGCCCAACTCGTCGAGAAGCGGCCAGAGTTCGTCGGGTATGCGCTTGGCGTCGTCGAGCAGGGTGCCGTCGAGGTCGGTGACGACCAGGCGCAGGTCGGCGGGCACGGGCGGGATGAGACTGGACATCGCCTTCCATTCTCGCAGAGCGATTCCCACCAGCCCGGAACATTCCGTGGGTTCGGGTGCATCCAATCGGTACTTGCTCACCCCAACTCGCTCAACGCAGTAACCGAGAGGAACCGAAACTGTGAAGACCTCGCCTACCCGCGCCGCGTCGTCGACGACGATCCGCCGCACGATCATGGCCCTGCTCGCCTGCTTCGCAGCGCTTGTCGGCACCGCCGGTGTCACGGCCACGGCTCACGCCGACACCCGGTACCCCGCGCTCCCCCTGCGCGGCGTCGACGGCGGACCCGGTCCGGTCGCGGGTAACAACTTCAGCCCGGCCGAGCGACCCTACGTCGTCTCCGACTTCGCAGGAATCCGGTACTCCTTCGGCATCCCTGGCGACTGGTCGTGCGGCTCGGGATCGTCGGTCGTCTCCACCACCGGAGAGGCCACGTGCTTCCAGGAGCGCACAACCACCACCACGCGTGCCGGCGGTATCGTCGGCTACCAGAAGTGCGCCGCAACACGCTGCACCATCGTCGACGCCGACAAACTCGGCAACCAGATCCGCGTCAGCCGCGGGTCGTGGCGAGTCATCGACGACACGACCTGGTACGCAGAGGAATCCGGGACCATCGACGGCGTCCGCAAGGTTCGCGTGGCCATCCGCCACGTGTTCACCACAGCCGACGGCCAGGCCGGCATCGCCTTCGCGCAGCTCGACGGCCCGCCATCCAAGCGCGGTGAGCTCCTCAAGATCATCAACAGCATCCGCGCCAACACACCGCGCTGACGCCCGCCCCGGTCCCCGACCTCTCGACGCTGAGAGGTCGGGGATCGGTTGCAGCGCACAGCTACATCCGCGCGTACCGCGCCATCACGAAGCAGTAGATGCCGTAGGCCGCCAGCCCCAGGGCCGCGATGACCAGCAGGAACTGTCCCGCCGGCCAGCCCGCCACAGTTTTCATGGCACCGTCGATACCGGTGGCCTTCGACGGATCTGCGGTGACCGCAGCGACGATCACGAGAATTCCCGCACCGGCCAAGACGATCCCCTTCGCCGTGTAGCCCACGATGCCTGTGATCTGGACGGCCGCATTCTCGTCGATGGTGAGGTCGTCGAAGAACGCACGCGTGACACCCTTGTAGACGTGGTAGATACCGACGCCGATGATCACCAGTCCGGCGACCACGAGCACGAACTTCCCGTGGCCCGAACCCATCAGCCGAGCACTCAGGCCTGCATTCTGCTTCCCGCTAGATTGACCGTGCCCGAGCGCGAATTGTGCTGCTGTCCAGGCGAATGCGAAGTAGACAACTGCGAGTGCACCCGCTTGTGCGCGATCGAACCAGCCGTCGTCCTCACCCTCCTTCGGATTGGCGGGGTGCGGGCCGAGGATGACCTCGGCCACACGCCACAGAGCCATCGCGACAAACGCGATGACGGCGAGCCACAACACGATACGACCGCCCTGTGACGACGCGAAGATTCCCAGTGCCCCGGACTGATCCGCATTGCCCGCATCGCCGAACGCCAGGCGCAGCACGATGTAGGCGATGAGCAGATGCAACAAACCGCTCACCACGTGACCGCCGCGCGCGAGTGCTTCGAACCATCCGCTGTCCGTCGCGTCTCGAACAGCTTGCTTACCCGCGTGTGTCCCGATGATGACCGCCGCCCCTCACGTCGTGTACTCCAGTCGTAGCAGTGGCGTGAGGATCTCACGGTGGGAATCCCCTACGCGGTCCGCAACGCTGCACAAGAGTGACTACGCGATCGCGAACTGTGTCAGGTAGTCACGACGACAGATGCTCGTGGGCCGCGGCGCCGCGCGGGGAAGGACGATGCAGATGCTGATCTGGATTCTCATTGCGATGTGCGCATCCGGTGCGACCGTCTGCGCGTTCGGCGCCGCATGGGTTTACCTTCGGGGTGCGCCAGCTGATCGCGACCGGCTCGCTCGGCGATGGCTCGCCGCCACCGCGATACTCGCCTTTTCCGCGATCATCCTCCGGTTCGTGTCGGTACTGCGTTGAGCACCGGGTCTCCGCGTGATCAGCCCAGGCGATCGGGGTAGGTGCCATCCCCCAGGTCAGGATCGGGCAGGGCGTCGTCGGGATCGATCAGCACCACGCGTCGGCCGTCGAGTCGTACGCGGCGCATGCCCTCCAGAACCATCCGACGTCCCACATCGCTGAAGTGACTCACCTGGGAGACATCGAATATGACTGTGGGAGTGGTCGTCTCATCGGAGTCGAGCGCATCGAGGATGTACTCCGCGCCACTGAACTGAATGACACCCTGGATCTGGAACGTCGTCGTGTCTTCGGCGACCACGACGTTCCGCAGGACCGTCGTGCCGTAGGGTTCGGCGTCGACGAGATGCATGTTCATGTCGTTCGAGAGTCGCCGGAAGGCGGCGACACCACGGACGCTGTTCCCGTGCTCGTCGAGTCGCGGCGAGAAGACGGCGATGCCGCACTGCCCCGGTAGCGTGCCCAGGAGTCCTCCTGCGACACCGCTTTTCGCGGGGATGCCCACTGTGGTGAGCCATTCACCGGCGCCGTCGTACATGCCGCATCCCGCCATCACCGACATGACCTGGCGAGCAACCCTTCTGTCGACGACTCGTTCGTGGGTCGTCGGGTGAATCCCGCCGTTCGACAGGCACGCACCCATCATCGCGAGATCGCGTGCCGTCACCAACACCGAGCACTGGCGGGTGTAACCGTCGACGATCTCGTGCGGTGTGGCAGTGATTATGCCGTAATTCCGCAGCATGTGGGCGATGGCGAGATTGCGGTCGGCCGAATCGATTTCGGACTCGTAGACGGCTTCATCGATCCGCAGCTCCCGTCCGGCGAGGGTGGAGAAGAAGCTACGAGCGCGTTCGACCCGCGCTTCCTCGGTCGCGTCTGCTCCGACGAGCAGACCATGGGTGGCTATGGCGCCGGCGTTGATCATCGGGTTGCGTGGTCGGCAGGTGTCGCCCTCGAGAGAGAGCTCGTTGAATGCCTCACCCGAGGGTTCGACCCCGACCGTTGCCGACACGGTCTCGAAACCGCGATCGGCGAGCGCGGCGGCATAGGCGAACGGCTTCGAAATCGATTGGATCGAGAACTCGACCTCGTCGTCGCCCACGCTGTAAGTGCGGCCGTCGACGGTGGTCAGTGCGATGGCACAGCGGTCGGGGTCGGCGGTCGCGAGCTCCGGAATGTAGTCGGCGACGGCTCCGCCGTCGTCGTCGGCCAGGGAGTCGAGCACTTCGGTGAGGTAGTCACGGACGGGTGAGTGCATACGGTTTCGACGCCTCCTTGCGTTGTGGCGCCAGGGTACCCAGTGCGACGCACAGGGTGCTCGGCCCGAGGCGGGAGCATCACAGGCGTCGTCCGGGATCTGGTCAGCGGGCGAGTCCGGCCACCTCGTCGAACCCGGCGGCGAGACATTCGACGAGTACGTCGATATCGGGCACTGCAGCAACGTCGACATCGATTCCCAGACAGCAATCGTCGACGTAGCTGAGCAGGGTGATGTTGAACGACGCACCGATCGTGGGACCGAAGACGTACTGCCGAGTGATCCGCCCACCCGCGAGGTAGAGCGGTACCGGTGAACCGGGCACGTCCGACGCGAGGAAGTCGACATGCTCGAGCATCGCGCCGACCGCCGACGAGGGCAGTATGTTGAGCGCTCCGGCGATCGGCTCGGCCAGCGGCACGGCCGGCTCGCGACGCCACCCCTCGATGACCTCGTGTATGCGCTCGATGAGTTCGTGCGGCGTCGAAGCATCACAGGGAATCGCGATGCGCAGCAGTGTGATTCGATTCCCACCGAATGCCGCCTCATCGTCGGCGCGGAGATTCAGCGGCATCGTGACCCGCAGGTGGTCGACATCGGTGCCGTGGCGCCGGTGGTAAGCGCGTATGCCGAGCACCGTGCCCGCCAGGAAGGCGTCGTTGAGGGTACCTCCCGCAGCATGTCCCGCGCGCGTCAGCGACTTCACCGGTACGTCGAGCGTCGCGAACCGGCGCCGGGTGCTGCGTTCGGTCATCACCGGTGACGCCGTGCGCATGACCGGCTCGACGATCCGAGCCACCGACACCGAGGTTCCCGCCACCTCGCGCAGCGCCCGGATGGGACGCAACAGCATGCGGGCGCCGAGGCCACTCGTCGTCCGCACCACACCGCGCACCAGTCCGGTGGCGGTCGTCGCGTACCAGCCCGCGGTGGAGAGGATCGACGGTGCGCGCGCAGCGCTCGCCGTCTCGGGCACAGGCGGGCGCGGTGTGCCTGCTCGCTCAAGGTCCATGATCTCCGCCGCAATCGCGACGGCACCCACGCCGTCGGTCAGCGAGTGGTGGAACTTCATCACCACCGCCGCTGCCGGAGCGTCGGAATCGGTGTCGTCGCAATGGGTGTCGCCGTAACCGGTATCGAGGCCGTCGAGGAGGGTGAACTCCCACATCGGCCGCGCCGGGTCGAAGGCGGTCATCCCCGCGGTGCGCGCCACGTCGAGCACCCCGGCGAGGTTCCTCGGGTGCGGGGCGTCGAGGTGGTGGAGGTGCCAACTCACGTCGAAATCCGGGTCGTCGACCCACCGTGGCGGTGCGAGTCCTCGATCGGGAACGAGTCTGCGACGCATCGCGGGGAGCACCTGAACGGCTCGCGCGACAGTCGCGCAGAACCGCTCCCAGTCGGGAGAGGCGTCGAGCAGGATGACGACGACCACGGTGGAACGCAGAACCGGGTTCTGCTCCATCCGCCAGGTGAACATGTCCGATTGACTCATCCGGACGATGTCGTCGCTCACGGAGATCATTTTCCTCCCGTGCGCGGCGCGATGGAGCCGTTTTCACCAGCGCGGATCACCTGGATTCGCGCGGCGTGAGTTACAGGCGCGCGAGGAGTTCGGCCTTCTTCGTTGCGAACTCCTCGTCCGTGAGGATGCCGCGGTCGTGCAAACCAGCGAGCTGTTCGATGGCGGCGAACACATCGTCACCACTTGCCGACGGCGGGGTCTGTGCCTGCGGGGCCTGCTCCGGCATCGACGGCGCGGGCTGCGATGGTACGAAAGTGGACGACTCGGGGGTCGGTGCCGACTGCGACTGGTCAGGGGCGGGCGCCGCGACCGGGGTCGCCTCCACCTGTTGGTTGGTCAGCTCGGTCAGGCTCGACACGTCGAAGGTGCCGAACTGGCTCGAGAAGCTCACCGAACCGGGATAGCCGCCCTGTTGCTGTTGGACACCGCCGATCTGGTGCTCACCGGTGTCGAACACGCGAGTCACGCCGTTCTGCTGGATGGCAAGCCGCCGTGTCGCAGGAAAGACCGCGTACTTCGAGTCGTTCTGTCCACCGGTAGAACTCGGCACGCCGAGATCGGCTGGCCACCAGTTGTTCGCGGTGGCGAAGCCGTACGACGAGCCGGATGCCGCGGCGGGCGGGAACACCACCGTCGTGGCGAGCAACTGGGACAGTTCGTTGCAGAGGCCGTCGAGCCGCGCTTTCAGAGCGTTGTCGAACATGTTGCCGACCATCGTCATGCCACCGCGCATCCACTGTCCCGAGCCGCCGAGCTCGGGGATGGAGAACTGCGCCATCGTGCCGCCACCACTGTTGACGGCGTACAGCATCGCCAGGACGGCATCCTGCGACAGCCCGTAGCGGCTGGAGATGTCGGTGATCGCCCGTTCGGCGTCGGGAGTGAGTGCGCCCTGCATGTGTGTCCTTTGTCGTGGTGAACCGTTGTTAAGTGTACGAGGCACATCCCAGACGAGCAGGGCGCACTCACCCCGTTACGTCGTGACGGACTTTGGGTGGGCGCGATCGTCACACACTCATGCCGTCACGGTTCGACTACGCTTCGCGCATGTCGCCCACCGTTCGTCCGTCGCGCGCGAGCGGCACGCCGAGGGAGTGCGTAAGCGCATGACGATGCCTGTCGCGCGATTCGCTCGAGGCCCGGTGATGGCCGCCGCGCTCGCACAGGCGGTGCTGTTGACGACATTCTCCAACGCCTACGACTACCAGCGCGACGAGCTCTACTATCGGATGCTTCGGCCTGCCTGGGGCTACGTCGACCAGCCACCGCTGACCCCGGCCCTCGCGCGACTGACGCTGCATCTGGCGGACGCCCCTTGGGCGATGCGGGTTCCGGCAACCCTTGCTTCATCATTGTCCGTCGTCGTATTGGCGATGATCACGTGGCAGCTGGGAGGCGGTCGAGGCGCCCAGACCCTGGCCGCGTGGGGTTATGCGACCGCGATGATGCCCCTCATGCTCGGCCACGTCCTGTTCACGTCGACGATCGATCTGTTGCTTCTGCTGGTGGTGGTGTACGCCATGCTGCTCGCGGTCGGGGGTCGTCGACGATGGTGGTTGGTGGCCGGTCTGGTGGCAGGCTTGGCCACCTACAACCGGTGGGTGGTCGTGGTGATGGTCGGTGGACTGGTGCTCGGGCTGCTGCTGTTGGGTCCGCGACGGGTGTTCCGGACTCCGTATCCGTACCTGGCGGCACTGATCGCGACCGTTGTCGGGCTGCCGAATCTGATGTACCAGGCCACGAACGGCTGGCCACAGATCGCGATGGGCTCGGCCCTCGGCGCGCTGAATGCCGCAGACGTGCGCAGCGGGATGGTCCTCATGCTGATCGTCATGATCGGTCCGCCACTCGTAGCGGTGTGGGGCACCGGGATCGTCTGGCTGTTGCAACGCGATCGGCGTGCTGTCGACGGCTGGCTCGTCGTCGGCTTCGCCGTCGTGGTGGTGTTCACCTTCGTCGGTGGTACGCAGCCGCACTATCCCGTGCATCTGTTGTCGGTGATGTTCGCCGCCGGTTGTGTGCCTGTGGCGCAATGGCTGTCGGGTCACAGGCTCCGACGACAGCTCGCGGTCTGCGTTGTAGCGGTCAATGCCGTGGTGTCGATACTGCTGGCGTTGCCGATCATCCCGCTGCGCGTCGTAGGCCGCACCCCCGTCGTCCACGCCGGTCCGATGGTGGCCGATCAGATCGGCTGGGCCCAGTACACAGCACAGGTCGCCCGGATCTATGACGCTCTGCCGCAGCCGCGTCCACCGATTCTCGCATCCGACTACGGCCTTGCCGGAGCGCTCGAACGCTACGGTCCAGCCTTCGGCCTTCCGGCCCCCTACTCGGGCCACAATGCGCTCGCCGATCAACGACACCTGCCCGTCGACACCGGCGAGGTCCTTGTCGTCGGCAATCAACTCGGCAGGGTCACAACACTTTTCCGTTCGTGCACTGTACTCGCGACACTCGACAACGGGCTCGGCGTCGACAACGACGAGCAGGGCACGCCGGTGGGTCTCTGTGTAAAGCCTCACGACCCGGCCCACCTGTGGTCCGAGCTTCGCTACCTGGGGTGACCACCGCGCAGCCGCTCGATCACCCTGCAATGCGCGGCGCTGCGTGTAGGGTCACCGCTAACCACTCGACCGCGCGACATCTCGAGATTGCTGGGCGAACCTGCGCTCTCCGCGTCGCGGAACTCGGTGGAAGGAGAAGCATGGACCGGCGTTCTTTTCTGAAGTTGTCCGCCGCTGGGGTGACGGCCGCCGGCGTTTCGAGCGCCGCGTGGGGCTTTGCAGGTCGGGCGGGGGCGCTTCCCCCGCGTCGCGGTGCGTACGAGCGCGTGGTCCCAGAGATCTTCCGCCCCGTTGCAGCCCCTCCGCAGCACTCGGAAGCCATCGTGATCGGCAGCGGGTTCGGCGGAGCAGTGAGTGCGCTACGCCTGGCCGAATCAGGAATCAGGACAACAGTTCTCGAGCGAGGCTCGCGCTGGCCACACGACCCGCGACGCGAGATCTTCGGGTTCGACGGGCGCATGCTGTGGCACGTGCATCGGTCACTGGCCGACAGGTCTCCGGATTCGACGTTGGCCGTGCCCGCCTACACCCAAACGCTCGGCGAGGCTGCGGTGATCGACGACTTCGGCGGCATCTTCGAGTTCAGTTGGCACCGGAACGCTGCGATCATCTGCGGAGCGGCGGTGGGTGGCGGATCAGGCGTGTACCTCGGCATCACCGTCGCGTCCGAGCGAAGGCCGTTCGAGGAGGTGTTCGCGGGAACCGTCGATTACGACGAGATGGTGCAGGTCTGGTATCCCAAGGCACTTGCGGGACTCGGAGCAACGACCATACCGCCGGATATATACCGCGCCAATGCCTTTCAGAATCACCGCGACTTCAGTCGGCTGGCAACCCGGGCCGGATACCGACCGCGAGCCGTTCCCGGTAACTGGCGGTGGAACGTGGTGCGCGACGAGATCGCCGGTCGCGCCACCCCCATGGCAACCACCGGAGCCATCGCGAACTCCAACGGCTCACTCAACTCGCTGGACTTCACCTACCTCCGACGAGCCGAGGCGACCGGGAAGGCGACCATCCATCCTCGCCACCAGGTCAACGGCATTCACCGAGAACGCTCTGGACGCTACGTCCTCGACGTCGACTATGTCAGTCCCTACGGCGACGTCCTCGCCACTCGCGCGCTCACCACCGATCGCCTGGTCGTCGCAGCCGGCTGCCTGGGAACCAATCGGCTCCTGGTTGCCGCCCGCGACACCGGGACGCTGCCGAATCTCAACGAGCACATCGGTACCGGATGGGGTAACAACGGTGCGGGCACCATCGAGGTGGGGATCGGCGGCACCCGCAAGCTCCAGCCGTCGATCGGCGGCCAGGGCTTCTTCGACACCGAGGGCCCGTTCGCGCGGTCGGTGGTCAACGGCACGTCGTCGCAGGGACCGTTGGATGCGGTCACCGCGGCAACGAGTAAGTCCGTGGTGCGGATGGGAATCACCTCTGTCGATCACTCGCGCGGTGAGTTCACCTATCACCGAGACAACGGTCGGGTGATTCTGAACTGGCCGGCTGCGGGCCACGCCGACGTCGTCGCCAACTGTCTACGCATCGGACGTCGGCTGGCCGAGAAGTCCGACCTGCCGGTCGAGAACGTGGTCTACGAGCGCGACACGACGTGGGCCCACTGCATGGGTGGCGCGACTCTCGGCACCGCGTGCGACGAGTACGGGAGGGTCAAGGGGTATCGCAACCTCTACGTCAACGACGGCGCGATGATGCCCGGATCGGCGGGGGCCTCCAACCCGTCGTTGACGATCACCGCGGTCGCCGAACGCAACATCGCCGCGATCATCGCAGCAGGCGGGTGACCCAGGGTCTACTCCGGCGTGGCTAGCTGAACTCAACGCGACCAGAGAGATCAGCATGGTTGCCGACGCTCCCATCGGTCGTCGCCGGTGAGCCGAGCTGGTCGCGGAGGGCGTCGACGACGAGCCCGATCTCGTCACCACTACGCGCGACACCGAACAGATAGTGATCGGGCCGCACCAGCGCGGCGACGTGACCTGTCTCGGACATGTGTGGCAGATACGTTCCGTCGAGATCGACTGCGTCGTCGTCCGAGTCGACGTGTGTTTCGGCGTCGACGAATCGGATGATCTTCGCGCCCAGATCGTCGAGGAACGCGAGCTGGGCGTCGCTCAACAGCATGCGAGCGTCGATGGTGGTTGCGAGTATGAATCCGGTTCCGACGACATCGTCGAGGAATTCTGTTCTGCCCTGATAGATCAGCCGGCCCTGAGCCGACAGATTTCCCGCACCGGGACCCGGCGATCCGTCCGGCAGGCGATAGAGCAGGCCGTCGGTCAGCGTCGCGGGCGGCAGCGGCGGCAGGATCTTGTCGGGGTCTCCACCCTGAGCGAGCATGAATGTGTCGCGTTCGGCGACAGCGTCGGGGTCGGTGACGCAGATGACCTTGCCCAGCTCGATGGACAGTTCGATGGCGTGACGGACGTGGCGTGAGCGCTCGGCGCCGTAGGAGTCGAGCACGTCGTCGGCGGCGAGTCCGCGCAGGACGAGGTCGAGCTTGAAGCTGAGATTCGCGGCGTCGCGGATCCCCGAACACATGCCCTGTCCGGCGAACGGCGGCATCTGATGTGCCGCGTCACCTGCGAGAAGCATTCGACCGGAACGCCATTCGTCGGCCCAGCGTGCCTGGAAGGTGTAGACCGCGTGCCGTTCGAGTATCGAGTTCTCGCGGTTGAGATCCCAGGGAGCGAGCAGTTCCCAGGCCGTGTCCTCGGTGTTGAGATCCTCGATGGTCTCGCCGGGCATGCGCATGAACTCCCACCGACGACGCCCCGGCCCTCCGGACACCGCGGTGGTCGGACGTGCAGGATCACAGATCTGCAGGTTGATCGGATCCCACACACGCTCCTCGCGCGGGAGAACGTCGACGATCAGCCAGTCGAAGAAGAAGCCCAGATCGGTCATGGCGGTCGGCATATGCGCTCGCACAAAACTGTTCGCGCCGTCGCACCCGATCACATAGGAAGCGGTGAAATCGGCGCGCTTGAGGGTCGGTCCGTGCGCGGTCACGACGACCGAGTCGTCGGTCTCCACCACACCGACGGCCTCGTGGCCGCGTCGTATGGTGATGTTCTCCGATGCTTCGGCGGCCCTCACCAATTCGGCTTCGAGCAGCGGTTGGTTGAACATCGAGGCGCGAGGCCAGCCCGATTCGCCCTGTCCGCTCCAGTCGAAGCACAACAGCGTATCACGATCCGCGTTCTGCCATTCGTAAGTCTCTGCGGGCACGGAGAAGTCGGCGAGGCGATCGCGGAGACCCGCGCGTGCCAGAAGTCGTGCGGTCTCGTCGTCATAGTGGACGGCGCGGGGCTGTGCGTAGGGCTCCGGCCAGCGTTCGAGAACGGTGACCTTCCAGCCGTACTGTGCGAGGTAGAGGGCTGTCGTCAGTCCGACCGGACCTGCGCCGACGATGAGGACGTCGCTGGTCCGTCCGGTACGGCGTCGATCAGAAGTGTTGTCTTCCATGTCATTTCCTAGTCGTGGTAGCGAAGCGTTCATGAGTTCGTGGTCGGTGGGGTGCCGTTCGTGTAGTCACCAGCGGTGGGCGTCGCCGATGCGCTGATACCAATCGAGCAGTTCGGGGTTGTCGACGGATTTGGCGTCGATGTTGACCTGTCGCCCTGCGAGCATGGCGGTGACCGGCACCTCCAACTTCTTGCCGGTTCGTGTGTGCGGGATGCCGGGCGCTGTGATCACCTCGTCGGGAACGTGGCGCGGAGACAACCTGGTGCGCACCGTGTCCCTGATGGTGTACACGAGTTCGTCGGTCAAGGTCTTGCCCGGCATGAGTGTGAGGAACATGGGCATCCAGTACGTCGCGTCTGGTCCGTCCACGCCGACGACCATCGCTTCCGCGACGTCGGGGATGGCCTCGACGACCTCGTAGATGTCGGCAGAGCCCATCCGAATCCCGTTGCGGTTCAACGTTGCATCACTACGGCCGTGGATGACGACCGAACCACGGTCGGTGACCTCGAGCCAGTCGCCGTGGCGCCACACGTTCGGTGCAATGCCGTCGGACCACTCGTGATCGAAGTAGGCGGCACGGTATTTTGCACCGTCGGCGTCGTCCCAGAAGGAGATGGGCATCGACGGCATCGGCTCGGTGATCACCATCTCGCCTACCTCTCCGACGAGAGGTGTACGGTCGGGCGCCCAGGATTCCAGTGCGCAGCCGAGGTAGCGCACCGTCAACTCGCCGGGCACATAGGGGATCGACGGCGTGCCACCGCAGAAGGCGCTGCACACGTCGGTGCCGCCCGATGTAGAGCTCACCGGGAGCCCCGCGGCGACGTGGTCGTCGATCCAGGTGAACAGGTCCGGGGCCAGCGGCGATCCGGTGCTGCCGACCGCGCGGAGCGCCAGGTCGTGATCGCGGCCGGGCTCCAGTCCGGCTTTGCGCGAGGCCTGCAACTGCGCCGGGCTGGTCCCGAAGAAGGTGACGTTGTTGTCGTCGCAGATCTGCCACAGCCGATCGGCGGTGGGCGCCAGCGGATGTCCGGAGAACGTGACGATGGTCGCACCCATCAGCAGGCCCGCGACCCGGAAGTTCCACATCATCCAGGAGAGTGCGGTGTGCCAGAAGAACACGTCGCCCGGGCCGATGTCGTTGTGTAGGCCCAGTACCTTCACGTGTTCGACGACGATGCCGCCGTGCCCATGGACGATCCCCTTGGGCTTTCCGGTTGTGCCGGAGCTGAACAGCACCCATAGGGGATGGTCGAACGGAACCTGCACAGGTGTCAGTGCGTGGGTCTCCGCGGTTGGCTCGGGCAGTTGGGTGATGACCCGGTCGCGGGGGATGTCCAGCAACTGCGCGAGTTCGGCGGTGTCGGCGCGCTTGTCCACCTGTTTGTCGCCGAACCGGTATCCGTCGCTTGCGAAGAGTGCCTTGGGTTTCAGTTGTGCGAACCGACTCGCCGCGCCCTCCGGAGCGTAGTCCTGTCCGCAGCTCGACCAGACCGCGCCGAGAGACGCCGTCGCCAGGAATGCGATCACCGCGAACGGCTCGTCGGGAAGATAGGCCGCGACGGTGTCGCCGACGCCGACACCCATCTCGCGCAGGAGCTCTGCCGTCGAGGAAACCCGCGCGGGTAGCTCCGCCCATGAGATCGCGGCGCGGCTGCCGTCGTCTGTTACGCCGACGATCGCATCGCCGGGTAGCGACGACCACCGCATCACACGGTCGACATAGTTCAGCGATACCTCGGGAAACCATTGCGCGCCAGGCATGGTGCGTGAACCCAGCACCGGACCCGTACGCTCACCCAGGTCGAAGAAGTCCCACACTGCAGCCCAAAACCGTTCGGGCTCATCGATGGAGAATCGATGCAGGGCGTCGTACTCGCCTGGTGTGACGCCGACGGTCTTCGCGAACCGGTCGATAGCGAACATTGATGCGGTTCCTTCTCTGGTGTGGGCTGCGGGTGTGGGTGCCTAGTCGGTGCGGGTGTCTAGTCGGCGCTGTGGGAGCCGGTCATCAGTGCGGCGAGGTCTTCTGGCATCAGGAACGACGGCGGTGGCGGCGGGCCCCAATTGAACAGGCTCTTGGCGCCTTCCCACACGCCTGGTTTCCAGAGCGCGTCGTCGACGATGCAGTCGATGTCGGAGTAGTACTCGGAGAAGTTGCCCGCAGGGTCCTTGAGATACCAGAAGAAATTCGAGCCGATGTGGTGGCGGCCCAATCCCCATACGTGGCGTTCGGGGTTACCCTCCAGCATCGCCATCGCGCCGCGGCCGATCTCGTCGATGTCGTCGACCTGCCACGAGGTGTGATGCAGGAAGTTGAGCGGCGCCTGCTGCACAAGCACGTTGTGGTGATCGGTAGAGCACCGCATGAATGCCGCCATCGACGGCACCACGTCGCTGATCTTGAAACCCAGACCATCGGTGAAGAACCTCTGCGTGGCAACCTGATCGGTCGACCCGATGACCACATGCCCGAGTTTGTGCGGGGCGACCTGTCCGTGGCGTTCGATCCCCGGCGCGCGGGTGTCGGGCCGATCGATACGTCCGGGTCCGTTGTACGGAGTCGGGTCGACGATCTTCTGCTCGATCCGTGGTGCGATCGACACCACCGCCGTAAAGCCTGCAATGGGTTCGACAGCGGTGACGCTGTCGCCAGATCGCTGCGCGGCGAGGTCGAGTGCGTCGAGCTGATGCTGCACACGGTCGAGATCGTCGGCGTCGTCGACGCCCACTCCGATCTCGACGAGTCGACGCTGCGCCGAGTAGGTGAGTCGGAACTGCTCACCTCCGTCAGAGGTGGCAAATGCGTTGTCGCCCAGTGGGGTCAGTCCGAACTCGGTGTAGTAGGCCGCAGTGGCCTCGACATCGGGAACACCGATCGTGATGGCGGTCAGTCTGTGCAGAGACATGGGTTTGTCGTCCTTTCTACCTGCTCTACGACCTGGTCTACGACGCGGACACCGTGGTGTGACGCTTGCCGGGCACGCACATCTGGCGCAGTTCTCCGATGCCCTCGATGTGAGTGACGATTTCTTCGCCGACGCGCAGGAACCGTTTCGGATTGCGGCCGGCTCCGACCCCACTGGGGGTTCCCGTGAAGATCAGGTCGCCGGGTAGCAGCGGCAGGACCGCCGAGAGTCGCTCGATCAGCACAGGAATCGAGAAGATCAGCTCCCCTGTGCGGCCGTGCTGCATGGTCTCGCCGTCGATGCTGCACCCGATCTCGAGGTTCGACGGGTCGTCGAACTCGTCGACGGTCACCACCGCGGGCCCGATGGGCGAGAAGCCGGGGAACGACTTGCCGAGGCTGAACTGTGGTGCGGGTGGCACCAATTGGCGGGTGCGTTCCGAGAAGTCCTGCCCCACTGTCACACCGGCGACATGCTCCCATGCATTCTCCGCAGCGACGTCGCGAGCCGTACGACCGATCACGACGACGAGCTCCGATTCCCAGTCGACCGTGTCCGTCGGCAGTTCCAGATCGCCGACCGGACCGGCCAACGATGTGCGGAACTTGGTGAAGACCGGCGGCTCGGCGGGAAAGTCGAGTCCAGACTCGGTGGCGTGGTCGCGGTAGTTGAGGCCGATCGCGAAGATCTGTGCCGGTTCAGGTACCACCGGACCGAGGTCGGCGGCGTCGTAAGCCGTGCCTGCAGGGAGATCTGCACCGTCGGCCCAGGCGACGAAGTCATCCCACTGGGCGTAGACGGCTGTGGGATCGGAGCCGAATCTTCCTGCACTTGCGTTCTCGACGTCGACCGCGCCGGAGTCGGTGAGGAGGGTCAAGCGCCCGCGGAGGTTCGTGATTCGCATGCTGTCGCTTTCGTCGTCGGAGATATGCGGTTGGTGCCACTCCGTTTGAGGGACGTGAGCTGGCTCACTCGGATGGCGCGTGGTCAGTATGCCGCCGACCGCGTCGACAAATCAAGTAAAAATAGATATTCGTTGCTAACATCGGCAGCGACCCCTGGTGTCGGCTAGTCTCGACGCATGACCTTGAGTCCCGAAAAGGCCACTCTGACCGCGACGGTTCACGACAGACTTCGCGACGAATTGCTGCGTGGAGAGCTGCTGCCGGGGTCAAAGGTGCACATCAGCGAGACCGCCGCCAGATATGGCGTGAGTCCCAGCGTGCTCCGGGAGGCATTGACCCGGCTCGCCGAACGAGGACTCGTCGTCGCCATGCCCCAGCGGGGATTCACCGTCGCTGATCTGTCCGTCGACGCGCTGCGCGATCTGACTCGCGCGCGGACATTGATCGAGGCGATGGCGCTGCGCGAATCGATCGTCGACGGTGACCTGAGCTGGGAGACAGACGTACTCGGCGGACATCATCGACTGCAACGAACACCCATGACGGATGCCGACGGCGCGGTGAACCCGCTGTGGTCCGAGGCCCATCGGCAGTTCCATCACGTACTGCTCGCCGGGGGAACCAGCACGCGCCTCACCGCGATCGCCGACGGCCTAAGGGACTGCTCGGATCTCTACATCCACTGGTCGAGGGCACTGGCGCACGACGATCACCGCGACGCCGCCGCTGAACATCAGCAGATCGCCGACCTGACCCTTGCGCGTGATGCCGACGGCGCCGCCGCTGCACTGGTCGCACACATCGAGCGGACGACGGACGTCCTCGTCGAGTACGCGAATTCTGTGTCGGAGTCAGAGAATCCGGTCAACCGAACCTGACGACCCAGCACTCCCGCCATGCCCTCACCTGTCCAACCGCCTCTGCCCGAGCACGTAGTCGCTCGGCGCACCGGACACGAGCATTTCGCCGTCGACGGCACCGCATTGTCGTCGACACTCAGTGACTTCTGGACGTGGAGCGCGTCGGATCTTCTGTCGAACGCACTCCGCGGTCAGCTTGCGGAGTACATCGTCGGACTGGCGCTCGACTGCGTCGACGGAAAGCTTCGCCGGGAATGGGACGCCTTCGATCTCATGACGCGCGACAACATCGCGGTCGAAGTGAAGTCGACCGCGTATTTACAAACCTGGGGGACCACCAAGGCCTCATCGCGGCGATTCGATATCAGGGCAACAACTGGCTGGCATGCAGACTCCAACTCCTACAGCACAATTCGTCAGCGTCAAGCAGACGTGTACGTATTCTGTGTGCACACGTCGACCGATCGGCGCGTTGCCGATCCCCTGCAACTGGACCAATGGGACTTCTACGTCGTAGCGACCACGACGATCAACAAAGCCCTCCCCCAGCAACGCTCGATAGCGCTCTCGCAACTGACACCACGGCTCGGCGCCCACGCTGTCGGCTTCGGCGAGGTACGCGACGCAGTTCGAGCCGCGGTAGCCGGACGTTAGTCCCATCCGAATCTTCCGCCGTGTCGAACCCTGAGTAGAGAGCGCCGTGCCAATCAGGAGAAGACCAATGAGAACAGCTCTACGCACGGCAGTCGTCGCCACGACGGCCGCCGCCGCATTCACCCTCACCGGTGCGCTGACCGGAGACGCTCACGCGGCACCGCAGCAACCGTTTCCCAGCGGGCACTACAACGGGCAGCTGACCGGATGGTCGGCGCCTGCCAATGCCATCTGGTTCGGCAAGGACTTCAGCGGTGCGACGGTCATCAACGACACGATTGCCGGCAAGATTGTCCCCGCAGATGTGTACCGCGCCAACTCGGTGGTCAATGGTCGGCCGGTCATCGTCGTCGATTATGCAAGATCGGGACTTCCCGGCATCCGTGATGAACTCACCTCTGACGGACGAGGCGGCTACAACGGCGTCGGCGTCGCAGGGAACACTCCGGCACTCACCTTCACCCTTCGGCGGTAGTCACTGCGACGCGCGGAAGCACTCGACGATCAGCGCCACATGATCCGTCGTCGACCTCCGCGAATCCGCATGCGTTCAAGGTCGCTCGGAGAGACCGGATTGTTCACCGCCGGAGCTCGAACCATGCTCGGCCCCTCCGACATTGACGAGGACAACGCCGACAATGATGAGTCCGATGCCGACGATGGCGACACCAGACAGCGACTCGCCGAAGATCACGACTCCGAGCACCGCGACGACCGTCGTCCCCACCGCCGCCCAGATGGCGTACCCGGTGCTGACGGGTAGTCCGCGGTTGAGGGCCAACCCGAGCAAGACGAAGCTCAGCAGGTAGCCGATCACGACGAAAATCGACGGGGTCAGCTTGGTGAAACCCTCGGACGCCTTGAGCGACATCGTCGCGACCACCTCGCTGAGAATGGCGCCGATGAGCAGAACATATGCCATCACGTCATCCTCACGGAGAACACTCTAGACGGCAGCGCCTCCCATCACGCGTGTCGGCTTCGACGTCAGGACAGACGCGACGCCCAGGTGTCGGAGTCGAACGGCCATTTGTCGAGGCAACCCTCCGGGCGCTTGAGGGACGCACCACGTGTTCATCGGGACTCGATACGTCGAGCGACAATCGCGCCATGGGGGCGCGCGTCGAACTCTTTCCTTGAATGGGTTTCGACGATCACGAATCCCGCTGCTCTTATCAGCTCGCTCAGCGCGTCCGTTGGCCACCGATACGCTCGTATCACCCGATGCTCGAACGCCTCCACATGCTCCGACTCGAAAAAGCCGACGAGGAGTCCGCCGCCTGGACGCAAGACACGAGCGAACTCAGCCAAGACGCCCGGGAGCTCCTCCGGCTCGTGATGGATCGTCGTATACCACGCGAGAATTCCACCGAGAGAACCGGTTTCAACGTCGATGTCGCTGAAGTCGCCGACATCAAAGGTGAGCTCAGGATATGTGGACCGCGCATGGTCGACGAACTCCGGTACCAGGTCGACTCCCTGCACATCGCATCCCTGCCGCGCCAGGAAGCGAGACCACTGTCCGGGCCCGCACCCGGCGTCGAGCACGGTACCGATCAGGCCTCCGGCCCACGCAGCTACAAGTGATCGGTCCGCCGGATGCGTGTGCTCGATCGAACCGAAGGCATCGACATACTCCGCGGACAGGGCGGAGTACGAGGTTCTGAGCGCGCTGTGGTCCGTCACGACGGCAGCCTACCGATGCGGGTACGACGCCGGGTCAGCGGTCGATAGCGTTCCGTGTCTTTGACAGGGTTGAGGTCGACTTCGCCATCACGGTTGGGGCGGCTATAGCTGGCGGCGCAGCGATGGCGGGTGCAGAACCCGCGACGGGATGACCTGCGAAGATGTTCAGAAAAGCCACGGGATCAGCATTGACAAGCCGAAAGAGGATGAGCGACGTGGGAGATGGCGCACTAGAAGCGCTTCCGCAACGAATTCAGGCGGGCGGAATCACCGCCTTGATCGCAGTTGGGGGCGTGACCGCTTACGGGGGTGAGGACTTCACGAGTGCGTCCCCTTCGCTGGATCTAGCGAAGATCGCATCGGCCCAGGCGCCTACCGAATACGCGCGCGTGCCTGACGCGGAACACAAGACAGCAATGGCGCAGATCGCTGCGCAACCCGTCCCGCCGGGATACGAGGTACACCCGTCGAGTTGCGCACCGCAGCCGGCCGCGGTCCCCCAATCGACGATGTCGAACATGAAGGTGGTGGCCTTTCGTTCAAGGACCGCGATCATGTCGTTGGTCGGTTACGACGCCGGCGCGGGTAAGACGTTCGATGTTGGGCAGTGTGCGGATACCACGATCATCGGTCCGGATGGCTTCGAGGTCATGACTGTGCCAACAGACAAATTGGACATCCCCGGTGCGGACAGGACGCGAGGGTCACAATCTGTGGTTCGCGAGAAGGTCGACAGTCAAGCCTTCAGCCAATACACCTACGTCGCGCAGGTGGCAGAGCGCTACCGAGTCGTCGTGTTTCTGACGCCACTGCTCAATGAGCGGAGTGAGCGGGTACTTCCGGTAGCTCCCGCGCATGCTCGTGACCTCCTGCGTAGTGCGGTCGCGCAGCTAGTACCGTCGTAAGTCCGTTGATTGGGGGGTTTCTCGTGAACGTCGATGAGATTCGCAGGTCTTTCTACGGGACGTGGCACGCGACCTATCTAGAACTCGACGAGCTGACCGCCCAGGAGGTGCAAGACCTGCCCACGATCTGGCGTGAGTTGGTCGCCTCCGGCGATGAAGCGGGTGGTGCTGTCGCCTCGCTGTGGCGGCAGTTGTGCCCTCGTCTTACTCGCGTCGCGGACTTCCTGGAGGAGAACCTGATTCAGGTCGGGTTGTCACGGATGACGACTCCGCATTATGTGGTCCGAGACTTCCAACTTGGCGACCGTGCGGGTTACGACACCACCGACATCGCGCTGGTGTACATCACTCGGGATCTAGACCACGTCGTGCCATTCAACGCGTGGATCGGACGCCAACCGTTTCGACAAGAGTTGCCTGCGTGGTGGGGTTCGGTCCAGTCGGTGTTGGGCGATCTCGCCACTGAGTTCCACGACGGCTTCATGCTCGACGCCTGGAACCAGGGACTCCTAGCGATTCCGGACATGCCGACAATGTCCGAGCTATGGATCGACTACGTCGACCCCGATGCGGAGATGATGTACGTCCACCGCGAGGGCGACTACCAGGCCGCGGTGCCGCGCGATCAATGGCCGGACTTCTCGCAACTGCGGGTCATCGCTGAAAGCACGACTAACCGAGCGTGGGCGGTCGACCAGCGACGAGCCGACAACACCGGCTGGGGCGACGGCGCCGACACTCTCGCTCCCATCAGCGATCTCGCGCATTCGATCGAGGACATGCTGTGCGAACTCATGATCCCTTGGACGTAGTCACGAAGGACTGAGGAGTAACCACTTGAATCGGAGCCTCAACCGTTTGGGGCGTCCCTGCGCCGGGTAATCTCCACACCATCACCCCAGCGCGCCGTACCCACCACGACCCAGCCACCGACGGCGATTTCGCGGAGGTCCGCGCGTCTGTCGCCGTCGATCACGGCTGGCCATCGACCCCGCGCTGCTGGGGCTTTCCCCGTCGAACACCTTGACGCAACAACGCAGGGTGACTATGACCTGGCCGGATAGCATCGGCGATCAACGGAAGTCGCGAGGGATGAGGCAATGGAGCTAAGCGAAATTCGTGAGTACTTCAGCGGTGCGCACGGTGCGGAGTATCTGACGATAGGCGATCTCACAGACAGGGAACGCTAGACTCTTCCGCAGTTGTGGTCGGCGGCATTGGTGTTGCAGGACGAGGAGATCGGGTCATTTATGGCCGCGCATTGGCGTCGTGTGTGCCCGAGCATGCCCCGACTCGCGGATTACCTCAAACAACATTTGCTGCACGTCGGATTGGCTCGGATCAACGAGCCATACCATTACGTCCGAGCGGTCCAGGACGGACCGCAACCAGAGGCCGAGCGACACCAGTCGGAGATTGCGCTTGCCTATCTGATCCCGGACCCGCGGGAGGGGGTGCATCGGCCGTTCTATTCGTGTTTCGGTCGCAAGCCCTTCGGTGGGCAGCGCCCGAGCTGGTGGCCAGCTGTCGAAGCCGTACTCGGGACGTTGGCCACCAATTTGCATGACGGCTTCATGGAGCAGTTCTGGGGGTCCCCACTGAGACCCCAACTCCGCTGGCGATCTCGCGGGTCGACTCGTCGCGGTCGCAGCGGGAGAGGATCGCCGCGCGCTTGTCGTCGTCGACGACGCTCGGCCGACCACCGACCTTGCCGCGGCGACGCGCCGCCTCCAGGCCACTGCGGGTCTTGCGGACGATGTCGCCGTTCGTTGATCGGTCATTGGTCGTCGGAACTCCGTGGCACAGTATATCCGTGGCCATACGGAACGACGGTAAAGATCCGGTTGACCTCGCGCGGCACTATGACCTGTGGAATTCCCCGCGACACTTCTGCTGAAAGCATTGGATACCCGAGGCTGAGAGTGACGATCCCAAGGAGCTCGCCGCCTACTGGGTAACCCTCCGCAAAGAAGCGAATAGTGGTGTCGTCCCGAGGAAGGCGATCAACGCAACGCGAGGCGTGATCGCTGAGAAGACCGGTGGACACTGGATTCCTCGTTACTACGCAGTCTCAGTCGCGGGCACCGGCGAGGCCACGCCGATCACAGGTCGTACCGTGCTGTTTGAGGGTGTTGAATGCGCCGGGCAAGCGAGAACGTACGCGGCCCCGACGCGACAATTCGTGGTCGAACGACACCGAGCTTCGCAGACAGACAGTCGCGCACTTCGGAACCGCCTGTGCGTACTACGGATTGGACGTCCCGCAGATCATCGAGGCTGCTCACCTCGTCGCCGATTCGCAAGGTGGTGCAGCGAGCGTCGACAGTATGCGCCCCATGTGCCCGAGTCATCATCGCGCCTACGACGCGGGACTCTTGGTCTGGGATGCGGCTGGGGGTCGGTTCGAGCCTGCGCCGGGCGCCGCCCAGGTAGCACCTCTCCGCGCCGGCAGTAGTGCTGTCCAGTAGGGGGCATAAATGCCAACAGAACACCGAACGAATCTTCCGAAACTCAATGAACCGGACCGACGCTAGTCACACCACCCTTACTGGGTAGCTGGCGCCCCGGAGGGCTCGCACGTGTCGCGCGAGCCTCTTCGAAGTAGAGCTTGACGTCGCACCTGCGGGCTATCGTTCCAGCTATGGACAGCACACGCGCCGAAGAGTTTGACCGAGCTGTATTCGAGTGGGCGGCTCGATATAACGGGTACACACGTATTTCCGGTAGTCCCGAAAGACTCATCACTGTGCTGCGGCCGCTAGTCGAGGTATATGACCGCGACGGCGAGATTCCGGAGTGGGCAGGTATCGATCTCTTAAGAGGGTGGGCGTTCTACCTCGCGCGTGAATGGCGTTTCTGCGGGTACGGGCGGCCGTTCACAGAGGACTACCCACAGGTGCGTGACATCGCAGCAGCAGTCAATGCGCGAAGCGATGCGACAGCAGAGGACGTGTGCCTAGCGCTGCCTGGCTTCGAGCGGCGTTACGCCACAGGCGCGACAGGCATCTTCACCACCGAACCCATGATCACCCGTGCGCTCGCCGCCGAAATCCGGCACGATCCAAAGCGACTTCTCGACCGCCTCGCCCGAGACTTGCCCGACGATGCTGCGTTTCTCGAAGTTGAACGAGTCGAATCCGAGAGCACCGCCCGCCTCGACATCGTCTTGCACCTCGACGAAGGCCTGACGATCGGGATCGAGGCGAAGCTCGACCACGAACTTTCCGACGCGCAGATGTCCAAGCAACTCCGCGCCGTCGACTATCTCTTCCTGCTGGTGCTCGACAAGGCCGACGCCGGAGTCTACGAGGAACACGTTCAAGGCGTACTCACCTGGACCGAGGCCATCAGTTGTTTCACGGCTCCTCGGTTGCGCCTAGAAGATATTGAGGCTGTGCCCGCCCAGAAGGTAGCTGTTGAGCGAATGTTGAGGCCGCTCGCACAGTCACTCGGCGAGCAATTCGGACCCGAGTGGAAGGTCGCGGTCGGCCGGGGCGGAAGCGGGATGTCGGCAATCACGGTCTGGAGCCCACACCTGCCCGACAGCCGACGTCTGCGTGGACAGATCCAGGTAGTCGGGCGCGGCATGCCCGAGAACTCGGAGGACCTTGAGTTCGAGTTCCACGTCGGCATCGAGACCAGGCCGACGGCCGCGGATTTCCCCGCCGCCAATACGGCAGACGTCGCGCCGGGGTGGCTAAACCATCTGATAGTCCTTCGCGACGAGGTGATCCAAGGTGACCTCGCGCGATTCCGCCTCCGACAAGGTCGAGCTGGCAATGGCCGACAGGGCGTCGGGAAGAACAAGCTACCGCTCGTCAAAAAGTTCCTGCCGGATGATCCGTGGCTCGCGCAGGGATACTTCGATTGGTCGCTCGGTCCCAAGTCGGAGCCGACCACGCCGGATGAGCTTGAGAACCTCGCGAACTGTGCCCAGCAACTCTTCGTTCAGTGGTACTCCGCCTCGACTAACGCTGACTGACGCGCTGAACGGGTACGCGATGGTTGCATGCAATTTGATCGCTTCTACTGTGAGATTCAGCAAAAGGGGATGGTGCAACATGGCCAGAAGGTCGAAACCGACACGGACACGCAAGAAAACCCGGTCGCGTGCAAGGCGCGGTTATGAAGACTCGGTCAACTTTCACGCGCTTTCAGCGACACTGCCGAGCTTCCACGACACCGCGACTCGATTGAATGCAGAGGTATGGGCCCAGATTCAGAAAACCCTCGCTAAGTACGCAGATCCACAGATTGCCAGTGAGATCAAGGTACCGTACCTAGGGGTTGCAACGTCGGTAACCCAGAAATTCAACGCGTCTATCAGAGATCCATGGCAGGATGGATCGTCCAACGCCATATTTAGTGAGGATATGTATGTAGTTGCAGATTCGGTCTCTCTTCTATTTTATATCATAGAAAGCTCGTTAGGCGCAATAGGCCGTTCCGATTTGATACGTGGCGGAGTCGCCGTCCGACGTAGTGTTTCAGGGTTTGCTCGGGCGAATAAGTTCGCCGATCCGGCCCCGCCGCTGGAAGTTCTCAGTCATATCCGGTCCGAACAGACCTCTCACCCGAATGATCGAACGCTCCCGATGGCGGCTGTTAATGAGGTTATACGGAGGTTTGATGAGCCGCATTTTTCTCGTTCTAAGACTAATTCAATCGTTGGGCTTGTTCGCTTTTTGGTTGCTGGTCACGAGTTAAGCCACCACTTGCTGGGCCACTTATCCGATGCTATTGCTACCCCGCCTAACGAAAGCAGGAGATTTGCAGAATCTGTTGTAGATGATCACTTATTGGGCTATTCAGATATGCGAGTTTCTAGAAATAGAGAAGTTCAATCGGATGTTCTCGCGGCGCATCTCATTTGGAAGTGCCTGCAACCGACGGTTAGGTCCGCTGATGATCGATTAGAGACGTTCTCTGATCTCTACTATTCCACTGTGGTGCTGATGACTTGCTTAGAGGAAATATCTGGCGCCGCCCCCAGTTTTGACCCAGAGGATCGACATGCTCATCCGCCGCCCTTGGTTCGTCAAGAAATCATCAAACACGCTTTAACTAATATGTGCGGTCTGCGGCGGGACGATGTTTACCGCCGCGCCGTGACCTTCGAGTCTATTCAGATTATAGCTTTTCAGAACATCGCCCGTAAGGCTCGGGGCGAGGCATACGAACCGTACGTTTGGTTACCGATGTTCGACGATCCGCCTCTGACGAAAGAGACGCACGACTGAAAGAACCGCGTATGCGGGCCGCCTGTCAACGGCATGCTTGGGGTCCTTCAACTAGCCAAGATCCCTGGTCAGCTAGCTACGTCGTAATATGCCGACTTTTATCAGAGCCTACATTTCGCGCGCGCTTCGCAAAAGCAGGACGCTACTCATCCGCGACAGCGACTCAGAAGCTGAGTGCCGACCTGAAGTGCAAACAAGGCGAGAATCGCGAGGAACGGGTGCAAACTGATGCAAAGTCGGATGAGAAACTGCAATGCGGAATGGGAACCTACAGCAAACAACCACTACCCCCGCGCCATATCCACGAAGCGGCTCAGATGTAGTTGGTGCGCAACGGTTATCGTGGCGGTCGGGCCATTTCGATGCTTGCCGACAATGATGTCGGCCTCACCCGCGCGAGGATCGTCACGTTCGAAAGCATCCGGCCGATGCAGAAGGATAACCATGTCGGCATCCTGTTCCAGACTGCCCGACTCGCGAAGATCCGACACCTGCGGCTTCTTGTCGGTGCGTTGCTCCGGTCCGCGGTTGAGCTGGCTGATCGCGACGACCGGAACTTCGAGTTCCTTTGCGAGCAGCTTCAATTGGCGGCTGAACTCCGAGACCTCCTGCTGGCGTGACTCGACCTTCTTGCCCGAGGTCATCAGCTGCATGTAGTCCACCACAACGAGTTTCAGGTCGTGACGCTGTTTGAGGCGTCGCGCCTTGGCGCGGATCTCCATCATGGTGAGGTTCGGAGAGTCGTCGATGAACAGCGGCGCCTCGGAGATCTCACCCATGCGGCGCGCGAGACGGGTCCAGTCGTCGTCGGACATGGAACCACCGCGCATGTCGCCGAGTTTGATCTTCGCCTCAGCCGAGAGGAGTCGCATCACGATCTCGACCTTGCTCATCTCCAACGAGAACATCGCTGCGGTCATCTGGTGGCCGATCGAGCACGACCGGATGAAATCCATGGCGAGCGTCGAGTTGTGTGTCGGCACCATGGCTTCGCCTGCGAGATACATGTGGTCGTCGTTGTCGACCTGCACGCAACGGACCGGGACACTGCGCACGGGGCGCACGGCGACAAGTCGTCGGACTCCGGAGCGGCGTCGAAGCTCCTTGTGGCGCAACGCTTTGTGGTAGACGGTGAACACATCGTCGTCGCCGGTGTCGACGCGCAGCCAGCCGGTCGCCGACCGCTTGTAGGTGTATCCGAGTCCTGCGACCAGGTCGGCGAGTACGGCGGTCATGTGTCGGGTGGCGGCGGGGACGATGATCCACCCGTCTTCGTCGACGCTGGCGCGGGCATCGAGGAGTCCGGCGAGCAGCGCTCGACGCTGCGCAATCGACCCGCGCAGGTACTCGTAAGGAATGCGGCCGCCGAGATCCGACATCAGCGCCATCACGTCGACATCGCCCTCGGCGTCGATGCGAATACCGATCTCCGGGTCGTCGAACGCCATCCCCGCAAGCGCCGCAACGGTATACGGGCCGTAGGCGAAGTTCTTGCGCGGCAGGTCGAGCGGCGCGGTGTTGCGCACCATGGCGCAGCCGACGTGCACTCGTAGGTCGGCGGTGGTGAGCGTGCGTTTTTCGTCGTCGATCTCGGCGACCCACTGGTGCTGTTCGTCGGCGACCAGCACGGTGCCGTCGCTGAACTCGACCTCGAAACATGGCCGGTCGGTCATGACGTCGGTCGCCGCGATGACTCGCGTCGGGGCACCGCTGGCGTCGATGAGTTGGTCGCCGACGCTGACGGTGCCCATCGTGGTCCAGCCGGTCGGCGTCGGCAGCGGGGTGTCGAGGGCGAGTGCCTTGCCGACACCGGGACGCGCGGCCACGATGATCATCTGGCCGGGGTGCAGTCCGTTGGTGAGCTTGTCGAGATCGGCGAAGCCGGTGGGCACCCCGAGCGAGATGCCGCCACGCGAGGCGATGGAGTCGATCTCGTCCATCGTCGGCTGCAGCAACTCTTCGAGCGG
The DNA here is from genome assembly GCF_000248075.1 of Gordonia otitidis NBRC 100426. Taxonomy (GTDB): domain Bacteria; phylum Actinomycetota; class Actinomycetes; order Mycobacteriales; family Mycobacteriaceae; genus Gordonia; species Gordonia otitidis. The sequence continues at coordinate 46,939 of NZ_BAFB01000239.1, forward strand.
CACGTAGTCCTCAGCGGTGCGGCGCTCGGTGACCTCGTACACCTCGGCCTGGGCGCGGTCGACGACCTCCGCGACGTCCTGACCGTCGGCTCCCGAATAGCCGAACTGCACGATGCGCGTACCCGCCTCGACGAGGCGTCGGAGAATGGCCTTCTCTGCGACGATCTCGGCGTAGTAGCCGGCGTTGGCGGCGGTGGGGACCGTCGAGATCAGCGTGTGTAGGTAGGGGGCGCCACCGATGCGACGCAGTTCTCCCGCGCGCTCGAGCTCGGCGGCGACGGTGACCGCGTCGGCGGGCTCGCCCTTTCCGTACAGCTCGAGGATCGCCTCGTACACAGCCTGGTGTGCCGGCCGGTAGAAGTCGTTGGTGCGGATCTTCTCGATGACGTCGGCGATTGCGTCCTTCGAGAGCATCATGCCGCCGAGCACGGACTGCTCTGCGGCCATGTCCTGCGGCGGTTGCCTCCCGAACTCCTCGACGGGGATGTCGGGCTCATTTGCTCGGCCGGAATCCCGCGGCGCGTCATGGCCGCGATCATCGACAACTGCCACCCTGTGCCAACCTCTCGAATTCGAAACCCTGACGATCGACGTCCCCCAACCGTCACATTCGTCGAACACGGCGGTGCGCAGACGATTCCACCGTTAGCTGCAGCAGGTTGGCAGAGCCGTCTTTGTTCATACCCTCGAGGTCTGACACGTCGACTCGACGGACTCCGGTCGCGACCTTGTCGGGCACTGTTCGGAGACATTAGGGGGCGACGACGCCGCACTCAAATGCTCCTGTGCACGGATCTGTGGATGACCTGTGGACGATGCGCGAACAACGCAGCGACCGTTGTGCAGGCCCTGTGGACAACATGGGGAGTTTGTGTGTGCACAAACGCGTTTGCGCACGTCAGGGACTGTGCGCGATTTCCACAGCAAAGAACTTGTATTCACTCGGCGTGTCACGGTGAAGTCGCATTCGGGCGTGTTCTCCATCTCGGGCAACAAGCGGAGAGCGACGAAGCTGTGAACACTCCGTGTGACGTGGGCGACATTCCGGTTCACCTCGGGATTCGACGCCGGGGCACTCGTCGAGAGCATTCGGTGACCCGATTCCGCCACCTCCGCGCCGCCCACTGTGGTGGACTGGGCGCGTGTCGCCTTTGGGTAGTGGTTCACGGCAGCCGCGTATTGCGCTGGCGTCCGCGCTCGTCGGTCTCGCGGCGATCTGCGCTTCTGTGGTTCACGCGGCGCCCGCGACGGCAGCGCCCCCTCTCCCGGCGGCTTTCGACCTCTCTCGGTTCCGGTCCGTCGACCCGACACAATTCCGTTCACTGGCCTACGACGACAACGGACGATCGTTCTTCACCACCGGCCGATGGAACTGCCAGATAGGTCCGGCGTTCCGCTCGGTGGGCTGTCAGGGCCGTCCTGCCACCGCGCCACCGGGCATCCAGGGCGCTGCCATCACCGCCGACGCCCAGGGTCCGTGGTGGGTCCCCAGCGCCGGTGGGCTGACCGGGACCACCTACCGCTTCGGCTCGACGTCGGGCTTCCGCCCACCGCGTCTTGGCGTCGGTACACGGGTCACGATCGCAGGTGTCACCTGCACCGTGCCGTCGAGCACTCAGGTCGCGTGCCGTACCGGTGAGCGGGCGCTCATCTTCGCCCCCGGCTTCCACAAGTTCTATTTCCCGGCAGCCGACACCGCACACAACGGAAACCCTGCGGCACGCTACCTACCGGTGTCGTTGCGATCGTCTGATCAGCTACCGAATCTGCCCGCGCCACCGACGTAAACGGCACGGCCGCGTCGATATGAGCGATCGCTCAGCTCGCCGCAGCGGACGCGACTGCCGTCGACGTCGAGCGGTGCCGACGAACGTGCACTCGACGCGGCGTCGCGGTCATCAGAAGACTGGCGTCGATGCCGTACGGGACAGCAACGACGGGCAGATCACCAGTGGCGCAGAGCCTTCGGGCCAGCTGTGTCGGGATCGACCCGCAGCCGAGGACCACGGCTGCAGCGCCGATGTCTCGTGCTTCGCGCGCGAGCACGACCGCCGGTGCACCGCTGCGCACCAGTCCGTGAACAGTCCGAGCTCCCGCAGCATGCGCGATCTCGCGCGCATGCCGCTGCACCTCGTGGATCACGGCCAGGTCTGTGAGCAGATATCCCTCGTCCCGGAGAGCGTCCCGCAGCCGACGTTCTTCGGCAGACCCCCTACCGGAACGCTGATAGCTGACGGGCGACGCCGGACGGACCGCGCTGACGAGATACAGCGGTGCAGTGTCGCCGACCGCTCGTGCCGCGTGCTCGACGGCCCACCGCGATCGGTCGGTGCCGCAGACCCCGATGACGATGGGCCGTTGGCCGTCCGGCGCCGGATCCGGTGTGGGAGTGCACCTGCTATCTGATGCGAGTGAAGTCCCACCACGGAGCGGGATGGTTGCGACCTGATGGTGGGTGATGTGGTGTCCGAAGAGTGTGCGTTTCATGACGACTCCGAGAGGCAGTACGTATCGTGATCGGACGAGCCCAGATCTGCGGCCGCACGTCGTCGTACTTCCCCGGTTCAAGTACTTCCCCGGTTCACCCGGTCGGGGCTCGCTTGACGATGACGCTACGAGTGCACACCGCCGACGCCGCGCGTAGCCGACTACTCCTTTTGCGTCGGCGCGCGTGTGCCGAGCTGCGGCGGGTACTCGGATCATGAGTCATGCCAACGACTTCCAGAGACGCCAAGAGCCGGGCGGAACGAACTCCGCCCGGCTCTGGTGACCGAGTTACACTACTGCGAAATCAGGCAGCGACGACGTCGACCTGAACGGTCGCGGTGACGTCGGGATGCAGGTTCACGACGACCGGGAAGGTGCCGGTCGACTTGATGTGTCCCTTGGGCAGTTCGACGTTACGCTTGTCGACTGCGGGGCCACCTGCGGACTTGATCGCGCCGGCGACATCGCCTGCGGTGACCGAGCCGAACAGCTTGCCCGAATCGTGCGTCTTGACCGTCAGGCTGATTCCCGAGAGATTCTCGAGCGCCTGCTTGACCTCGTTGGCGTGCTCGACGCCACGGATCTCACGAGCCTCTTGCGAGCGTCGGATGGTCTCGACCTGCTTCTCTGCACCACGGGTGGCCTTGATGGCCAGGCCGCGGGGCAGCAGGTAGTTGCGGCCGTAGCCGTCCTTGACCTCGACGGTGTCGCCGGCTTCGCCGAGGTTCTCCACGGCGGCGGTGAGGATGAGTTTCATGTCTGTATCCCCTTCCGGCTTATCGGGCGGTCGAGGTGAAGGGCAGCAGTGCCACCTCACGCGAGTTCTTGACGGCCACAGCGACGTCGCGCTGGTGCTGGACGCAGTTGCCGGTCACGCGACGCGACCGGATCTTGCCGCGGTCGGACAGGAAACGACGCAGCAGTGCGGTGTCCTTGTAGTCGATATCGGCCTTCTTGTCCTTGCAGAAGGAGCACGCCTTGGTCTTGGTGACCTTCTCGACGCGCACCTTCCGGGTGCTCTTAGCTTTTGCCATGTGTTACTCCAAAGTTGTTGCGCGACAGCATGTGTAGGTGCCGCCGTCGCGAATCAGAAGGGGGGTTCGTCGTCCCCGCCGCCGAAGTTTCCGCCGCTGCTCGCGGGTGCACTGCCCCACGGGTCGTCGGCCACCTGCTGGCCCGATCCCGACCCGCCGCCGCGGCTTCCGCCGCCGGACGAGCCGAAACCTCCGCCGCCCCCACCGCGCGAGGCCTTGTTGACCTTCGCGGTGGCGTAACGCAGTGATGGGCCGATCTCGTCGACCTCGAGCTCCACAACCGTGCGCTTCTCGCCCTCTCGGGTTTCGTACGACCGCTGCTTGAGGCGGCCCTGCACGATGACCCGGGATCCCTTGGTCAGACTCTCGGTCACGTTCTCCGCGGCCTCGCGCCAGATGTTGCAGCGCAGGAACAGCGCTTCGCCGTCCTTCCACTCGTTCGTCTGACGATCGAATGTGCGCGGCGTCGACGCCACCGTGAAGTTGGCCACCGCCGCACCCGACGGAGTGAACCGGAGTTCCGGATCAGCCGTGAGGTTGCCGATGACCGTGATGACCGTGTCGCCTGCCATGTGTTTCCCCTTAGGTCTACGTGTGGGCACTCGTCGAAGTCGATGTGCACCGCGAGTTGACCTCAACCCTAGGTGTCGACACCGACGAGATCGATGGATTCGTTCGGTCGATCAGGGATCTGTGGGTTACTTGCGCAGAACCTTGGTGCGCAGAACCGACTCGTTCAGCTTGAGCTGACGATCGAGCTCGCTGACCGTCTTGGGCTCGGCGTTGAGATCGATAACGGCGTAAATGCCTTCGCTGTGCTTCAGGATCTCGTAAGCGAGTCGGCGCTTGCCCCAGATGTCGACGTTGTCCACCTTGCCGCCGTCGTTACGGACAACATTGAGGAAGGTATCGAGTGAAGGGGCGACGGTGCGCTCGTCCAGATTCGGATCGAGGATGACCATCAATTCGTAGTGACGCATAAGACCACATCACCTCCTATGGGCTCATCGGCCACGGACTGTCCGCGGCAGGAGGGTCGCCTGCGTCGGCAACCGCTCCACCATACACGGGACACCCCTGACCAGCGAAATCAGCGTCGCGCCGACTCACGCAGTCGCTCAGCAGCGTCGTCGACAACCCTGCGCAACTCCTCAGGCGACTCGATCACGAAGGCGCATCCGAGTCCTACGAGCACGCCGGGAATCCATTCGAGTCGCTCGGCCGAGATCGACGCCCTGCACCAGATTTCGCCGTCGTCGGTCGAAAGTCGTTCCACGACGGCAACACTCGCCGGCAGGTGGACGCGGATGCTGTCCTCGTCGGCCTGGATGCGGAGCGACACCTGCCAGGTGCGCTCCGCGGTGGCGAAGCGATGCGCGAGGTCGAGCGGACCGCGTTCGTCGCGGAAGGGGCGTGAGGTGTATTCGCCATCCAGAGTGCGGATCGTCTGCACCCTGTCGACCCGGAACGTGCGTTCGGCACCCCTGCGCAGATCGAGACCGACCATGTACCAGTGACCCCTGTAGGCGATGAGGTCGTAGGGGTGCACCGTGCGGCGCTGCGTGGCGCCGGATTGCGCGGTGCGCGACGCCGACGCCCCGCGGTATGTGATGGCCAGCGGTCGACGGTGCGCCACCGCGTCGGCGATCGTCAGCAGGACCTCAGCGTGGGCCACCTCCGGTGTGCGCTCTCCCGCGAATATCGCGGTGTGCAGAAGTGCGTCGACCCGTGCCACCGCGTGGGGCGGGAGCGCTCGTCGCAGCTTGGACAGCGCGGTGTGCACCGCGGTGTCCGATGACAGATCCGTCGACTGCGCACGCAACAATCCGAGGGTCACCGCCACCGCCTCGTCGTCGGACAACATCAGCGGTGGCATGCGGTAGCCGGCCGAGACCCGATAGCCACCGTTGCGCCCACGAACCGACTCGACCGGGATGTCGAGCTCCCGCAGCTGCGCCACGTAGCGCCGCACAGTTCGTTCGTCGACGTCGAGTCGTCCGGCGAGTTCCCCAAGTGTGCGCACTCCGCTCGACTGCAGCAGTTCGAGGAGCATCAGCATGCGGGAGACGGGAGCCGTCATACCCCTGATCTTCTCATCAATACTGGACCGATTCTGTCCGGTATCGGACCTAGCGTGAGTGGTCGGTGATCACGAGGTCACCGTTCCCGCCACGGAAAGGTCGCGACATGAAACTGGCAGCCACCCGAATCATCACCGACGACGTCGACGCCCTGGTGACGTTCTACGAGAAGGTCACCGGCCTGACGGCCACCCGCCTGCATCCGCTGTTCGCCGAGTTCGCCACGCCGACCGGAACACTTGCCATCGCGAGTTCGCAGACCATCAGTTTGCTAGGAGAGAACGCACTCGAGCCGCGGGCCAACCGCTCGGTCACGTTGGATTTCCTCGTCGACGACGTCGACGCCCTCTACCCGACGTTGCAGGGCGTCGTCGACGACTTCGTGAACCAACCCACGACCATGCCGTGGGGCAACCGCTCACTGCTGTTCCGCGATCCCGACGGAAACCTCGTCAATCTGTTCAGTCCGGCGACGGACGACGCGCAGGCACGTTTCGCCCAGTGACCTCGTGGAGACCACCGACATCGACGGGTAGGTGACGCAGCCCACCGCACCCCGATCTCCTACCCTGTAGGCCATGCCCGCGCTCCGCTTCTCTCCGACCATGGGCTTCGGGCAGTACACGCTGTCGCGCCGCGGCGAGACGGCGCTGATCCTCCTGGTCTCGCTGCTTCTCACCTCGGTGGCTCTGTACTGGTCATACGTCATCAAACTGAAGTGCGGTGGCGAACCCTTCTACCCCGACGGACGCTCGCACCACTTCCCCGTCGGTGATGTGAACGCCGTGGTCCCCTGCTACTCCGACCTGATGTACCTGTGGGTTGGGCGCGACATCAACAACCATGTCTTCCCGTTCATCCACGGCGGCATCACGGCCGACGGGCACCTGTTCGGCGGTTCCGTCGAGTACCCGGTCCTGTCGGGACTGTTGATGTATCTCGGTGCGATCGGCGCCCACAACGACACCGAGTTCTTCACGCACTCCGCGCTGATCCTCATGCCGTTCGCCTTCGCCATCACGATCATGCTCGCACTCATGACCCGCTGGTGGGTGCTGCTGTGGGCGGCCACTCCGCCGCTGGTGCTCTACGCGTTCCACAACTGGGAGCTGCCGGTGGTCGCGACGGCGGTCGGCGCCGTGGCGGTGATGGCGTGGGGTGCGTCGATCAGTCCACGCACCGGAGACAGACGGCTCACGCTACGCACGTCGGCGATACTCGCGGCCGTCCTGTTGGGAATCGGCTTCTGCCTCAAGCTCTATCCGGGCTTCTTCGCGCTGCCGTTGGCGCTGTACGTACTGACGCGCGGCGGCGAGACCGCTGGGCCGGACCGTCGACGCGGGACTGACGACCTCGATTGGGCAGGTGCCGCCATGACCGCGGTGGCCGCGGCGGTGACGGTCGTGGCGATCCAGCTGCCGTTCATGATCCTCGGCTTCGAGGGATGGAAGGCTGCGCTCTCGTTCCAGGGCAAACGCAAGTCCGAGGTCGACACCAACTCGATCTGGTACTGGGGTCTCCGCCATTTCACCGGCGGACAGACCGACACCTACAACTCACTCGTCGGACTGCTGTCGCCGCTGCTGATAGTCTGCGCCTTCGCGCTCGCGGTGTATCTCGGCTGGCGCGTGTACCTGGACTCCGGGACCTACCCGTGGATCGGCGTCTCGGGTTCGATGCTCGCCGGATTCATGCTGTTCCACAAGGTTCATTCACCGCAGTACACCCTGTGGATTCTGCCGTTCTTCGTCCTCCTCAGGACACGCTGGCCGATCATCGTGGCCTACCTCGTCGCCGACTTCATCCTGGACACCACCATCTTCCGGCTGTTCGGCATCTACACGTCGGGATCGCCGATGCAGTGGTGGGTGATGGCGGGCGTGAACGTCGGCGTCTGGGTGACCGCAGCGATCCACCTGTATCTGATCTTCGCGTTCGTGCGTGCCCCATTGCGAGAACCGTTGGCCACCATCGTCGCTCCCCGTCCGCGACCGTCCGGCGACCCCGAACCGGTCCTCGCGACCTCGTCGTAGAGGAGTCGGCATGAACGAATGGCTCGGCACCCAGACGCTTGTCGGCGAGCGGGTCACCCTGCGGCCGTTGACCTTCGACGACGCTCCCGCGCTCGCGCGAGTGGTCGACGACCCGCAGCGCTTCGCGTGGACGTCGGTCCCCGACGACGAGGCGTCGGCGCGCGACTACATCGCCACGGCCCTGGCCGACGATTCACGCATCGCCTATGCCGTCATTGACAACACCGATGGCCGACTCGTCGGATCGACGAGCTACTACGACATCGATCAGGCCAACCGCTCGGTCGCGATCGGCTACACGTTCTACGCCGATTCAGCACAGGGCACTGCGGTCAACCCGACCGCGAAATACCTTTTGCTGCACCACGCCTTCGAGGACTGCGGAGTGATCCGCGTCGTCTGGCACACCCACGAGAACAATGCTCAGTCGCGGGCTGCGATCGCCAAACTCGGTGCGACGTTCGAGGGCCTTCTCCGCAAGCACCGCCGCTGGGGCGACGGCTGGCGCACCACAGCGCAGTACGCCATGATCGACGACGACTGGCCGCAAGCGAGAAGTGCTCTAGTGCAGCGCATCTCATCCCTTTAGTAGGACATCCCCGCGTGACGACCACCATCGTCGTAGTACTGCTCGAACCTGTGGGCGGCCCATTCGACGAGTTCCGTTGGCGGTTGGAGGTCAGGGGTTGTCATGCAACCTATGACGTCGAGAGTCTCCGAGCGGTTCCGCCCGAATTCTCGGCCATACCCGCTCGGGGCTCGAGCGCGTCCGGCCGATAAGCGCCCGCGGCACCGTCGAGCGGGCCGCCCGCGGGATCGTCGAGGGGTCGTCCCCGCCGGTCCCGTCGGACCAGGTCGTCCTCGGGGTGGTAGATCTGCCAGATCACGACGATGCACAGTACGACCACCATCAGCGCGCGTAGTGCCACGGCCAGCGTGAACCAGCCCTCGGGCAGCCATCGCCGGGACGGGTCGAGGAACAACGACATCCGCGGCACCCACACCAACGCGTCGATCACCATCCAGGTCATCAGCAGACGCGCATGAGGAATCGCGAGCACGGCGAGGGGCACCAGCCAGAGCGAATACTGCGGGCTCCACACCTTGTTGACCAGAAGGAAGCCTGCCACCATGAGGAACGCCAGCTGCGCGAGTCGTGGCCGTGTCGGTGCGCGTAGCGCCATGTACCCGATCCCACAGGCGATCACGACCAGCAGGCCGAGTGTGATCGCGTTCAGCAGCGTGATGTTCCATGTGAAACCAGCTGCTTTGGCGAGGATGTGGAAGACCGTGTCGGAGTCGGCACCACGCTCGCCGTTGTAGCGGAAAAACTCATACCATCCGCGCGGATACAGCAGCAGGATCGGGAGATTCACCACGACCCATGTCAGCACCGCCACCGACGCTGCGGCGAAGAAGTCGCTCACGCGTCTGGCCCGCAGGCACAGGACGAGAAGAACGAACAGCAGCAGGATCGGGTACCACTTCGACGCGACGCCCAGCCCGATGAACAGTCCGGCCAACCAGGGCTTGTTGCGTGACCACGCGAGGATCGCGACCGCGACCATCGCCACCGCGATGGCGTCGAAGTTGGTGAACGCGTGGACGATCACCAGCGGCGACAGTGCGGCGAGCCACGCGGCCCAGATGCGGGTACGAGCGGTCAGCGCCGTCGCCCACACCACGACGAGCCAGAACAGGGCGAGCCCGAGCGCAACGAGGTCGAAGAACAGGACCACGCTCAGCGCCGCGGGTACACCCCAGTTGTCGTGCAGCCACTGCCACCCGTGCGCCGCCTGCGCCATGCCGTACATGTAGAGCCCGGTGAGCACCGGATACTCCATGTACCGCTTGATGGTGTTGCCGTTCTGGTCCTCCTGGAACCAGTAGGCGCGATAGGGGAAGGCGCCCTTGTCCAGACGTTCTGCGCCGTACAGCGCGATGACGTCGGAGTAGCAGAGGTCGGTGAACTGGCGTTGGTTGTCCCAGTCGAGTCGCATCGAGTGCCCGGCGTCGTTGGCTTCCGACGTCGCCGGGGCCTGCTGCAGACACCCGGCCTTTCCGTACCAACTCAGCGCCAGTGCGCACAGCGACAACAAGAACAGCACTCGGATCGGTGTCCATCTGCGACTGCGCCCGACCGCGCCGTGCGCTCCGAGCGGACCGCCGATCACCCGGCTGGCGTCGCGGACGACGACGTCGCTTCGGCTCAGGATCACCCGCGAATCGTCGCTGCGCGGATCTTCGGACAGGGCGACCGGGCTCATCACGCCGTCGGCGATCACATCCCGCGATGCTGACGGTTTCGACGACGCGGCGTCGTCGGAGGCTGCTCGCGCCAACGAGTGGCGATCAGCCGACCGGCGGCTCAGGGGTGTCTCCGCCCTCGTTACCGGTTCCGCCCGTTCCTCCGGTGCCCCCGGTGCCTCCGCCTGTGTTGCCGTTCTCGGTCCCGTTACCGGTGTTGCCGGAGCCGGAGTTCCCCGGCGCCGGGTTGCCCGGGATCGGGATGGTCACACCGGGCGCGAGGGTGATGCCACCACCGCCACCGCCCGGAATCTGCGGTGCCTGCGGGGTGTCCTCACGCTGCGTACGAGTGCGCGGCGAGTTGTAGTTGTAGTCGGGGTTGTAGGTGCTGGTCGGTGCGTCGGCCGGTGCGCCTGCCTGGCCTCCCACAGCCGCGGGCTCGGGGAACTGCTCGATCTGGTCACCCTCGAGTGCGTTGTTCATCGTCTTCCGCCAGATCTGCGACGGCAGCCCGCTGCCGTAGACCGGCGACCCGCCGTAGTTGGTCAGCGCGGTGCCCTTGTCGGTACCGACCCACACCGCGGTGGCCAACTGCGGGGTGTACCCGACCATCCATGCGTCCTTGTTCTGACCGGTGTCGCCGAGCTGGGCGGTACCGGTCTTGGCGGCCGACGGACGTGCACCGTAGGTGTCGTCGGAGAGCGAGTTGCCGTTGGAGTACGCGGCGATCGGCTCGAGAGCCGAGGTCACGTTGTCGGCGACCTTGGCCGGGAAGACCCGCTGACCCTGGTTCTGCTGGTGCTCGTAGAGCACCTCACCGGTCGAGGTCTCCACCTTCTGCACCAGGTACGGCTCGCGGTACACGCCGGATGCGGCGAGAGTGGCGTACGCCGACGCCATGTCGATGACCCGCGACGGGTACTGACCGAGCACGACGCCGCCCTCGACCTGACCGTCGGGGTTCTGCAGCGTCTTCTGGATGTCGCCGAACGACTCCGCGACGCCGGCCTTGTGCGCGGCGTCGGCGACGGCGCGCGCCTGACCGTCGAGGTCCATCATCAGGCGGTAGTACACGGTGTTGAGCGACATCTTCATCGCGGTCGCGAGGTTGCACGAACCGCAGCTCTCACCGTCGGAGTTCTCGACGGTGAGCCCACTCGAGGTGGTGTACGGGGCCGAGCTGTAGACCTTCGACAGCGGGATACCCTGCTGCAGTGCGGCAATCAAGGCGAAGACCTTGAACGACGATCCCGTCTGCAGACCCGCCTGCGCGTAGTCCCAGCCCTGGCCGTCGTCGCCGCCGTAGTAGCCGCGGACGCCACCGGTCTTGGGATCGATCGACACGACGGCGTCGCGGATCTTGTCCGGCTCCCCGTTGAGCACGCCGTTGTCGCACGAGTAGATCTTGTTCTCCCGGCACGCCGCCTGGACCGCGGCGTTCTGTGCCTTGGGGTCGATGGTCGTGGTGACCTTGAGGCCCTCGGTCCGCACCTGCTGCTCGGAGATGTTGAGCTTGTTGAGCTCGGCCATCACCTGACGCTTGATCAGCCCGTTGGGTCCCGGCGTCTCGACAGCGGCCGCCGGCTGGGGATAGACCTTGGGGTACTGCATCGACGCGCGCTCTGACTGCTTGAGCGAACCGATCTGGACCATGCCGTCGAGGACGTAGTTCCACCGCCCCTCGGAAGCGACCTTGTCGACCGCGGGGTCGTAGTAGGAAGGCGAACGGATCGCCGCCGCCAACACCGCCGACTCCTCGGGGGTCAGCTTGCTGACGTCCTTACGGAAGTACGCCTGCGATGCCGCGGACACTCCGTACGCACCGCGCCCGAAGTAGATGGTGTTGAGGTAGGCCGCCATGATGTCGTCCTTGGACCACTGCCCCGACATCTTGGTCGCGATCGCGAGCTCTTTGAACTTGCGCTCATAACTGTGCTCGTCGCCGACGAGTGCATTCTTGACGTATTGCTGCGTGATGGTCGAACCACCACCGGCGTCGGCGTTGTTGGTGAAACGACCCAGCACCGCGCGACCGATGCCGGTCACCGAGAAGCCTTCGTTGCTCCGGAACTGGCGATCCTCCGCCGCGATGACGGCGTCCTGCATCGACTTGGGGATGTCGCTGATCTTGACGTCGGTGCGATTGCCCTCGGGCGGCACGACCTTGGCCAGCGTCTTGCCCGACGAGTCGGTGATCAGCGCCACCTGGTTCTGCTTGATGTCGCCAGGGCTGGGCACGCTCGCGGTCGCGTAAGCGATCGCGAAGGCGAGGATGCCGATCAGAATGACGGCGGGGACCAACCCGCCGAGAATGCCGAGCGTCCAGGCGATAACCCGATGCCGCGACCGCGTAGTCTGCTCGGCATCGTTCTTGGCCGATCCACTCGGCCGTTTACCCGTGCCGCGCGACGACTCCGTCCCGCTCATCGATCACCTTTCCGCACCGCTACCCACAACCCGCTCACGCGTGTTCGAACAGTGTTGTCCGAGGTCAGAACCGCCACCATGGTCGGTTTGCCGCTCCTCACAGTACTTCTCCATCGCATGTAACCCACTCCACTGTGACGTACGCGGTGGTTACGCGGCAAAAACCTGCGGCACACACCACACACGCCTCATCGTCGACGAGCGTCACATCTCTCGTCGACGATCGCGGAACAATCGTTATTCGGCCACCCGCCGACGACGTCGTGTCGATCGCGGCGGCAGACCCGCAACGTACGACTGCACGAGATGGTTCCAGCTGCAGGTACGGCAGACCTCGACGACGTGCACGGTGAATTCTTCGGCAGTCGCGTCGAGTCTCGCGATCTCTTCGGAGGTACGGGCCGACCCCGATACCTGACCGAGCCGGTCGCCGAACACCCACGAAACCAGTGTCACCTGCTCCTTACGGCAGATCGGGCACAGCGTCGACGACGGGCGCCCGTGAAACTTCGCGGCGCGCAACAGGTAGGGATTCGCATCGCACACGTCGGCGACGGCTGTCCGGCCGGAGTGGACATCGGACAGCCGCGACCGACGCTGCAAGGCGTAGTCGACGATCTGGCGCACGTGTTTCAGGGTACGTCGTCGCGATCGGCGGCGTCTCTGTGACGCTCCAGCCAGCTCCGAGTCGTCCACCGGACACCTGAGGGACACGTCTTCGACACTCCCCCGTCGACACGGTTATATCGGTGCGATACATTGAGAACAACATCGGCGCGACATGCTGTGCCGTCCCATCGGAGATGCGCGGCGTTCGCGATCAACAGTTCACACAATCGAGGAGGTGCGCACCATGCTGGAGCTCGCCATTCTCGGACTGCTGCTCGAGTCGCCGATGCACGGCTACGAGCTGCGCAAACGCCTCACCGGACTGTTGGGCGCTTTTCGCGCGTTCTCGTACGGCTCCCTGTATCCGACGCTGCGTCGGATGCAGGCCGACGGCCTGATCGACGAGGCGAGTGCGCCGGCGGGCGTCAAAGTTCGACGCGGTCGGCGCGTGTACCAACTGACCGAGAAGGGTCGCACCCGCTTCAACGAGCTCGTCGCCGACACCGGTCCGCAGAATTACACCGACGACGGGTTCGGCGTGCACCTAGCCTTCTTCTCCAGGACTCCGGCGGTGGCCCGGATGCGCATCCTCGAGGGGCGTCGTCGTCAGGTCGAGGAGCGGCGCGAGGGACTGCGTGAACTCGTCACCCGCGCGACACGCGCGTCGGACCGGTATACCCGCCAACTGCACGAGCTGAGCCTCGAATCCAGCGAGCGCGAGGTGCGCTGGCTCAACGAGCTCATCGCCGCAGAACACACACTTCCGGACGCGAGCCCACAGCAGGGCCGCGACGGGACAGAAGAAACACCCGAGCCGCCGGAACCGGCTGCGCTCGACACCGCCCCGGTGCCCCAGAATTCACCGGCGGTGACCCACGTTCCAGGGTCCAGCGACGTTCGCGGTCCCAGAGAAAAAGAAGGAGAACCCGACCATGGGTGAGCCCAATAAGGTGCGCGTGGCCATAGTGGGCGTAGGAAACTGCGCTTCATCCTTGGTCCAGGGCGTTCAGTACTACAAGGACGCCGACGAGAACTCGACCGTCCCCGGCCTGATGCACGTCAAGTTCGGGCAGTATCACGTGCGCGACGTCGAGTTCGTCGCCGCCTTCGACGTCGACGCCAAGAAGGTCGGTTTCGACCTCTCCGACGCGATCTTCGCGAGCGAGAACAACACCATCAAGATCGCCGACGTCCCGCCGACCGGTGTCACCGTGCAGCGCGGCCACACCCTCGACGGTCTGGGCAAGTACTACCTGCAGACGATCACCGAGGCCGACGGCGACGGCGTCGACGTGGTGCAGACACTCAAGGACAACGAGGTCGACGTCCTGGTGTCCTACCTGCCGGTGGGCTCCGAGCAGGCCGACAAGTTCTACGCGCAGTGCGCGATCGACGCGGGCGTCGCCTTCGTCAACGCCCTGCCCGTGTTCATCGCGTCCGACCCCGAGTGGGCCGAGAAGTTCCGCGCCGCAGGCGTGCCGATCGTCGGCGACGACATCAAGAGCCAGGTGGGCGCGACCATCACCCACCGCGTGATGGCCAAGCTGTTCGAGGACCGCGGCGTCGCACTCGACCGCACCTACCAGCTCAACGTCGGCGGCAACATGGACTTCAAGAACATGCTCGAGCGTGAGCGCCTGGAATCGAAGAAGGTCTCCAAGACCCAGGCTGTCACGGCGAACCTCACCGGCTCGCTCGCCGGCAAGGTCGAGGACAAGAACGTCCACATCGGACCGTCGGACCACGTCGCATGGCTCGACGACCGCAAGTGGGCCTACGTTCGCCTCGAAGGCCGCGCCTTCGGCGACGTTCCGCTGAACCTGGAGTACAAGCTCGAGGTGTGGGACTCCCCCAACTCGGCAGGCATCATCATCGACGCCGTGCGCGCCGCGAAGATCGCCAAGGACCGCGGCATCGGCGGACCGATCCTCCCGGCCTCGGCCTACCTGATGAAGAGCCCGCCCGAGCAGCTCGCCGACGATGTCGCACGCCAGCAGCTGGAGACGTTCATCGAGGGCTGAGTACGGCAGTACCCGGTCGCGCCAGCACAGACCACAACAACGTCCCCGCCAGGGGTTCGAGGGCTTAGCGCCCTCGAACCCCTGGCGGGGATTTCTTAGTTCGGCGGAGTCGCGACACGGTGACGATGTGCACGGATCTGATGTGATCCGAACAGACGATTCAATGTGAGCGTCACCACTCTCGTGCGCTCACAGCTGCGCTCCGCGTTATAACCTCACCAGACCATCACGGAACAAGCGCAGCGTCATGAGCGCGGGTTTAACTACGAGACGCACCTTAGGTGCGCTAGACGACACTCGTATCGGAGGCATAACCTGTCATGAACTGTGAAGACTATGACCTCGTCGAGGTAGTTAACGACGACAACAGCAAGATCTACATCACCGCACTCGTACTGGACCCCGAGTCTGACGTCTCCGATAAACGACTTTCCATCAAGGCTGAGACACTGCTCGACGTCGTCACTCCCCTAGCTGACGGCATCAAGTCACGTCTCGCTGCCGCATCGCCAGACGAGGTGTCAGTCACCATTAAGCTCGGCGTCGGCATTCAAAGCGGTAAAGCGGTGGCGATCATCGCGGATGGCAAGATCGACGGCTCCATCGAAGTTGTCGCCAAATGGGCGAATCTACATTGACCCCAGAAGATTTCGGCGAGGAGGATCTCAAGTGGATTTCAGATTTGACCGTACGCCCAATCAGCACAGGTGAGAATAACGGTACTTGCTTCTTCGTATCGCCGTCGCATATTGTCACTGCGGCGCACAACATCGGTGGCAACGACCGTTTTTATGTCGGCAATGTGCCATACACGCGCGATGATGTGTTGCATGTAGACCAACCCAACGATCTCGCTCTCATCCACGCCAAACAAGCGTCAGATTTCTGGCTGGTTCCAGAAGGCGATATCCGATTCAACAGAAGGTACCTATGCATTGCCAGGTTCGCGGATCACCGGGAGAGTGTGTTCCTGACCGCGAACGGCACGCGAGAGTCCCCCGAGGACGGCGGGAGGCTTATTGCCCTTAACGGGGGCCAGGTGAGTAGGGGCTTCAGCGGCAGTCCTATCATTGATTTGCAGTCACTGTGCGCTGTAGGGATGATTCGCAAGACGCGAGACTTTCGCAAACCAAATGATCTCGGTGGATTCATGGCACCACTATCAGCACTCGCACCGTTTCTGCAGCCAATCCGCGATAACGGCCGTAATCTGTCCATGTTGTCGGGCCTCCGACTGCGACTCACCGGAACCGAATCTTCAAGATTAGCCAAGACTCGCACTAAGCTTCCGCATAATCGCGGCGCGGGATACGGGCGTACCGGCGACATCGCGCAGATTCTGAACGATGCGCGGCTCGGTCACCAGATCTGGATCACCGGGTCGCCCGGAATCGGAAAGACAACGGTCGTCACCAAAACGCTCAAGCGCGTGCCTCAGGAGAGGTTCGACGGGGCATTCTACTTCGACGTCGGCATTTACAACGGCGTCGGAGATGAGTGGCCCATCCTTCGAGCGATCACAGACCAGTTTGATCTAGGTATTAGAACGAGCCCCTTCGGGGGAACGCCACCCGAAACAGTCGCTGCTCACATTCGGCTCCGTATCAGCCAAGAGATGTCCGGTTGCATCGTCGCCCTCGACCACTTCAGCACGACTGATCATACATTTTGTAGTGATCTGAACACGTTGGAGGACGGACCTCTCGCCTCAGCGTGCACCCTCATTGTCGCAAGTCCGAGCGTATTTCGCGACGACGAAAGAACAGATCAAGCCCAAGTCGAAATCGATCCATTAGACGCGGTGTCAGCAGCACTGATTGTCAGCGACGTCACAGGTGCCAGCTCAGAAGTTGCGCTTCGATTCGCCGAAAGCCTAGAAGCGCACATGCGATCGCCGCGTGATCTTATCCGCGTCCTTCGCAATGCTGAGGTCGCGGCCACCGTGAGCGATGAAGAGAGTACAGCGGCCAAAGAGGCCTTCCGCTCTGCGTATCGCGAACGATTCCGCTCCGCGATCACAGCGACACCGGATGCTGAACGCGCGGCCCTCGTCGACGCGGTGTGGTCGTACCTCACCGATGCAACTGCGGCCGAACGCCACCGCACACCGGCTGACATCACTCCGATTCTCGGACGAGCGATCCCAGGGAATGCCAAGGAGGCCATATACCTTAGCGGAGAGGATCTCTACGAGACACTCGACGACGACATGCTCAAACACCGACTCAATGACTCCGATTTCAAAGCCAATCTCGACAAGCTACTCAGTACTATCGATCGGGCACGCTCTACCGATTCGGCTTCCGCTGAGCCAGCTCCCGCAAATCTTGCGACTATTGACGAGTTGATCGACGAAGTCGCCCTAGCAAGCAGAACCAGTACTCTGGGCCCTATCATCGTTACACCCCCCCGATTTGCGTCAGCAGAAGGGGATCAAACGCTATCGCGAGCGCTATCCAGAATTCGCTCGATCAGAAACGAGGTCCGGCGGCTCGACGAACTCAGTGACTGCGCCGTGCCAGCCAAGATCGACTTGAGCGCATACGCGCTGGAACTCGTCGCAAACGAGCTCTGTTACACCGATCTTGTACACGACTTTCCTCGTCAGGTCGATGCCTATAGGCGAAGAGTGATCGACCGCGCGACGCGTGGCCCCGCCGTCGCAGACACCGACACTGCTTGGCGGATCCGACTCGACTCGTGCGAATCCGCAATTAGTCGCGGATCAGTGGACGATGTCGCCGCAACCTGGATACGCGAGCTATCTGAGCGCTCCACGGACCGTCCGTCATCGGTAGCTGGGCAACTGCAGATTCGCGCGAAGATTCATCGACTCATTGTTGACGGCGACGCAGAACAGCTGGGAGGAGTGTGGCATGAGGTACAGCGCGTCGTGGCTGACATGACCGCTGTCAGCACACCCGACAACGAGATAGCCGATCTAGTGGCCAAGTTTATCTCGGCGAGCGCTGCCCTCGATTCGCGCTCTCCCACTCTACGTGCAAGCGTCAAACAGTTTCAGGAGACAATGTTCGGCGATGATGATGATTCATCATCAATAAGTAAGTACTGCCTATCGACCCGCGCCGTATCTATTACGGCCGCGACGCTCGATGCCCACGAAGAGAAAGAGTTGCTCGAGCCTTTCTTGAAGCGGGCCATCAAGCATATGGCGTCCGTACTGGAGACCCTCCGAGAACTCGCGATTGCGGGTGACAACAGGCCTGTCCTAACCTCTGCGCGCCAACGTCGGAGACTGTCCAGGTTGTTGTTCGACCGAGGGCTCATGGAGCAGGCCCGGCTCGAGCGGGATGCAGCGATCTCCGAACTCCGGTGGGTCGTCGACAATTGCCCTACTCCTGCAGCATGGCTAACCCTCCTCCGTTGCGTGGACACCGAAGAGCGCTTCGCTCTCGAGGACACCCTCCAATTGGCGTCACTACGCACAAACGACTCCATGAACCGGTTCGCACCATTGCGGAAGCAATACCGGAAATGGGCGCAAAGTATCGCAGGAGTGAACATGCGTCTGGTGGAGATCGAATACATGCTCTTGGAGAGCACCTGGTCCCGAGAGGGGTCGATTCTGCAGATCGCAAACCACTCAGACCGCCGGTGGATGAGTCGACCAATCGACCAAAAGCTAAAGAAGCTGACGCACTTGCACGAGCAGCGAGTTCTGTCGCTTGACAGACTTCAGCGAAGATTCGGACACTCACACTTTTCCACAGTGATGCGTGCAAGCGTGGAGGCGCAATACCAGACCAGCGTCGCGCTTATCAAGCGCTCGGATTTCGATCCGCTCCCAGTCGATGCGATTTTGAACAAAGGGCTCACTGCAGATCCCCAGTCCCTGAGGCTAAAGTTCGAAAGAGCCCGGCATCTGCGGTCACGTCGCCAGTTCGCGGAAGCACGTATGCAACTCGACGCGAGCGAAACCAATTTGTCTATCGCTGACCCTCTACTAGCTCGCGCGTGGCGCGTCCTGTACGCCGATGTACTACTTCAGCTCGCTGCAATGGCAGAACCCGACGAACGCATCCGACTAGCAACAGAGGCCGTTGGCATAGTCGATCAATACGCTGACGGCGACATTAGGGCAGCGATGATTCTGGGTAGGGCTCACGCAGAAGCAGGTTACGCGCCTCGTGTATCGATGATCTCGGTTGTCCAACTACTTGTGCAGGCGAACGAATTCGCTGAGTTTGTCGACAATTTCCGGGACCGCGTTACGGAGTTCGATTCACTCGCGTTGCGTGTGGGCGACAAGGCGACGGCTCAGCTTGTTACCGACGTCACGAATCCAGAGGCACTCTTCGGATACGCGCTAGTGCTTATTCGACACTTCATTCGTTCAGACCGAAGTGAAGCGACTCTAAACTTCCTTAAGGCCGCGATGCTCTGTCTCGACGGCGCTCGGGTGATGACGTCCGGTCGCGCCATGACGCCAGTCGTGAACTTCTTGATTGGGTTGAGCGCAATCATGGCGTGTCGGATCACCGGTCTCGCAGATCCGCTCGGATGCTCAAAGATGTTCGGATTCGACTACCGCAACGACGAAGCGATGGGAAAAGCACGACTGCAGTCAGCGAAAGATCTCTCCGTTGGTAGTTTCAGATCGCTGATCGGCCGTTACGCTGCGGACCCGTCGATGATCGACCCTGCATTCGACGAGGCGTCGCATACTAACCGGGTGGATGCGTGCCGAAGGGGATTGGGTCGCTATCGCGTTCGTCACTGACATCCGTCATGAGCCGAAACGTGGGCAAGTCGAACTGAACGATCGTCAAGTGAGTCGCGAACTCACGCCTGCGGCGAGAGCACATCCTCGTGCCCGTGCCTGCGGCACCAGCTGACGATGTAGCGGGCGTGCAGGCCGCACCAGCGGTACACAGAGGCCTGAGTGAGCGTGAGTCGGTCGTCGTGTTCTTTCCGCTCATGCATCATCGGTCCGAGATAG
>NZ_BAFB01000238.1 GCF_000248075.1 Gordonia otitidis NBRC 100426
CGAATTCCATACGGCGCTACGCGACGCCGGACCCGTTGGTCCATCTCACCCGCTACGACGTCTACGCGATGGGACGGTACGAAGAGGTCCATGCTGCTCTCACCGACTGGCAGTCCTTCCAGTCCGGCGCTGGCGTCGGCCTGAGCAACTTCCGGTTCGAAAAGCCCTGGCGCCCGCCGAGTCTGCTGCTGGAGAGCGATCCTCCAGTCCACGACGCACCTCGGTCGGTGTTGTCGTCGATCCTGAGCCCCCGTGCGCTGCGCCGACTGCGTGAGCACTGGTTCGCCGACGCCGAGGATTTCGTCGACTCGCTGCCCGACGGCGAACTCGACGCGATCACCGACATCGCACAGAAGTTCCCGCTGCGCGTCTTTCCCGACGCGGTCGGCGTCGGCCTCGACGGCCGCGAGAATCTGCTGCCCTACGGGGACCATCTGTTCAACGCGTTCGGGCCGTCGAACGAACTCGTACAGAAGGGACTTCCACGTATCGGCGAGATCTCGGCGTGGGTGAACGAGCAGTGTGCACGCGAGTCGCTGTCGGCGACCGTGTACGACGGCGAGCCCACCTTCGGTGGACAGATCTGGGCCGCAGCCGACCGCGGTGACATCACCGCCGAGCAGGCCCCGACCATCGTGCGCTCGCTGTTGTCGGCGGGCGTGGACACCACCGTGCTCGGTATCGGAGCGGTGCTCGCGAGCTTCGCCACGCATCCCGATCAGTGGGAAATGCTGCGCCGCAACCCATCTCTGGCCCGAATCGCATTCGACGAGGCTGTGCGTCTCGAGTCGCCGGTGCAGACGTTCTTCCGTACCGCGACGCATCCGGTCATGGTCGGCGACCATCTGGTGCCGGACGGTAAGAAGATCCTGATGTTCCTCGGATCGGCGAACCGGGACCCGCGTCGGTGGCGTGCCCCCGACTCCTTCGACCTCTCCCGTGATCCCTCGGGCCATGTCGGCTTCGGGATGGGCATTCACCAGTGCGTCGGACAGCACGTCGCGCGGCTTGAAGCCGAGGCGGTTCTCACCGCACTCGTGCGCAGATTCCGACGACTCGACGTCGTCGGGGTCCCCCGTCGACACCACAACAACACGCTGCGTGCGTGGGAACACTTTCCCATCGCGCTCGTGTCCTGACATCTGCGGTCCACATCCAGCCCACAACCCGCATCCAGTCCACAACCCGCATCCAGTCCACAACAGAGAGAAGAACGACATGATCACCTACGACAAGCTCTTCATCGGCGGATGGACCACACCCGCGTCGAACGAGCGCATCGACGTCATCTCGGCGAGCTCCGAGGAGCCCATCGGCTCGGTACCCGCGGCCACAGAAGCCGACGTGGATGCCGCGGTCGCCGCCGCGCGCAGGGCATTCGACGATCCGCAGGGGTGGGCGAACTGGGAGCCTGCTCGTCGCGCGGATGCACTCGATCAGCTCGCCGACAAGCTCGAGGCCAAGGGGGAGGAGATGGCTCGCCGGGTGTCGGCGCAGAACGGTATGCCGATCACCATTTCGTCGCAGCTCGAAGCGGGATTCCCGTTGATCTTGTTGAGGTACTACGCGAATCTGTTGCGTGGCTTCGAGTTCGAGGTCGAGCAGGACCATCTCATGGGCGGCAAGACCTACGTGCGCCGCGAGCCGGTCGGCGTTGTCGGTGCGATCGCTCCGTGGAACTACCCTCAGGCACTTGCCGCGTTCAAACACGCCCCCGCCTTGGCGGCGGGCTGTGCGATCGTTCTCAAGCCGTCTCCGGAGACGGTCCTCGACGCCTTCTTGTTCGCCGAAGCCGTGGCGGAGACTGACATTCCCGAGGGGGTGGTCAACATCGTCCCCGGTGGACGGGAGATCGGCGCCTACCTGGTTGCCCACCCCGACATCGACAAGGTGGCGTTCACCGGCTCGACGGCAGCGGGTAGGCAGATCGCCACCACCTGCGGGCAGATGCTGCGCCCGGTCACGCTCGAACTCGGCGGGAAGTCGGCGGCCATCGTGCTCGACGACGCGAACCTCGACCTGTCGGTGATGGGGGAGCGGCTCTTCGAGAGCCTGTTGGTCAACAATGGTCAGACATGCTATCTGGGGACCCGAATCCTGGCCCCCGACAACAGGTATGACGAGGTGGTCGACACGCTCGCCGCGTTCATGTCCAGCTTGCCCGTGGGTGACGCGCTCGACGCGTCGACGATGATCGGTCCGATGGCCAGCCGCACACATCGCGACCGTGTCGAGGGATTCATCGACAAGGGCAAGGGCGACGGCGCTCGTGTGGTGGTCGGCGGGGGCAGAAGCGACCGCGACCGTGGATGGTTCGTCGAGCCGACCTTGTTCGCCGACGTCGACAACAAGTCGACGATCGCCCAGGAGGAGATCTTCGGGCCGGTGTTGTCGGTGATCCGCTACTCCGACGTCGACAACGCGATCGCGATCGCCAACGACTCGGACTACGGCCTCGGCGGCAGTGTGTGGACGTCGGATCCCGATCGTGGTCGCGATGTCGCACGTCGCGTGCGGACCGGCACGATCGGGATCAATCGCTACCTTCCCGATCCCGGTGCACCGTTCGGCGGCGTCAAGGACAGCGGTATCGGGCGCGAACTCGGGCCGCAGTCGCTGGACTCCTACCTCGTCTACAAGTCGATCTACGCCTGATCACTCGGCGGTCGTCGACACCACCGCTGTCGACGACCGCCGTTGTTGTGTCGAGGGTTCCGGGTGCGTCCAACCCAAACCTCGGCACGGGTTCTCCTACATAGGTCGACGATCTTCACAGTGCAACGAAGGGCTGTGCATGACAACAGGGGTGACTCCGGCGTCGTCGGTCGCCGGCGCAGCGGGTATCGACCTGCCCAACGGTGTGCGGCGGGGCGAGATCCGCTCGACCAGCTTCGTGGGTCGTCGGCGACAGATGTCGGAGATCCGCGCGGCGCTCGGGGCATCGAGACTGGTGTCGCTGACAGGTCCGGGCGGCGTCGGAAAGACCCGTCTCGCAGTTGAGATGGCGCGCGAGGTCGGCAGGCTCTACCGCGACGGCGTCGCGTTGGTGGAGCTGGATTCGATCTCCGACGACGCTGAGGTTCCGGCGGCGATCGTCCACGCCCTCGGAATCAGCGACCAATCTGCGCGAGATCCGGTACAGAAGGTCATCGACCATCTCTACGCTCGCGAGATGCTGCTGGTGCTCGACAACTGCGAGCACGTGCTCGAGGGCAGCACGGCGATCACCGACGCGATCCTGCGGTCGTCGAGCCGCGTGCACATCATGGCAACGTCGCGGATCTCGTTGGGAATCACCGAGGAACGCCTGTGTTGCGTCCCGCATCTGACGATCCCACCGGACGACGAACACCACAGCGCCGCTTCGGTCGCACAGTACGAGTCGGTGCGATTGCTCACCGAGCGGGCTGCCGCCGCAGCGCCGGAGTTCAGGCTCGACGACGCCACGGCCGCCGACGCGGCGCAACTGTGCATCCGGCTGGAAGGGTCACCGCTGGCGATCGAACTCGCCGTCGCACGCTTACGCACCCTGACGTTGTCGGAGCTCGTAGCGCGTTTGTCCGATCGTTTCGCGTTGTTGTCCAAGGGAAGTCGTTGCGCCGCGCCGCGTCAGCAGACCCTGCGCGCGATGATCGACTGGAGTTACGCGCTGTGCACCCCCTCGCAGCGTCGACTCTGGGCCCGCCTGTCTGTGTTCGCGGGTGGATTCGATCTCACCGCGGCCGAAGGGGTGTGCGCCGGCGTCGTATCTGACGAGGCGAAGTCCGACGACGCGGTGCCGAGTGAGTCGGGCATGGTGGATCTGCTCGGCGAACTGATCGATCAGTCGTTGCTGTACGTGGACACGACCGGCCCCACCAGACGATTTCGGATGCTCGAGACCATCAGGGAGTATGGCGCGGAGCGCTTGGCTCTGCTCGGCGAGGCGCAGGAAATCGCACGACGCCACTGCCGGTACTACCTGGAGCTCACCGAGGCGATCGCCGAGACCTGGTGTGGCCCGGATCAGCAGGTGGCGGTCGAGAGCCTGCGCGACGAGCGGAGCAACGTGCGCGCGGCGATGGACTGGTGCACTGCACGTCATGACTACGAGACGGCGCTGAAAATCTTCAGCGCCCTGCGATTTCGGTGGTACGCCGACGGCCACATCGCGGAAGGGCGACGTCGGGCAGACCAACTGCTCGACAACGCGGCATCCGATCACGTGGCACCGCACATCCGTGCCAACGCACTCTGGGTCGCCACCTGGGTCTGTCTGCTCCAGGGGGAGCAGCGTGCTGCCGACCGTCGACTCGGTGAATGTGCGCGTCTGGCATTCGAACTCGACGATCCGCTGATCGACGGCTACGTGCACAAGCTGCGGGGCCTGACAGCGCTCTTCACCGGAGAACTGGATCTCGCCATCGACAACTACCGTGTCGCCACCACGGCATTGCGCGGCTGTGGTGAGTGGGCCGGCTACCTGTCGGCCTCGTTCCAGTACGCGTTGGCGTTGGCACTGGTGGGGCGTAGCGAGGAGTGTCGGGCCGTCACGGCCGATGCGTTGGCCGTGTGCGCCGAACACGACGAGCGGTGGGACCGGTCCTACATCCAATGGGTCCGTGCGCTGGATCATTGGTTGTGCGGTGACCTCGAGAGTGCGCAGACGCTCGGGCGGGAGGCCGTGGCGCTTCATGTGATCTTCAATCACTCCGTCGGTACCGCGCTGATGACCGAACTGCTCGCGTGGATCGCACAGTCGGCAGGTGACCCCGATCGTTCGGCTGAACTCCTGGGCGCAGCGGGAGCGCTGTGGGACCGGTCGGGGACATCGATAGCAGCGTTCGGTCCCGACCTGTCAGAACGTCACGCCCGCTGCGAGATCGGGGTTCGAACAGAGCTGTCGCCCAGCAGGTTGCGAGATCACCTCCGGATGTTCGCCGATCGCTCACACGCGGAACTGGTGGAGCGTGTACTGGGTGACACGCGTGTGCTGGGTGAGGACGGTCAGACGTCGGTCTCCGTACCGCTTGGCGGGTGCTGTCCGTTGTGCGGTGACGAGTGCGCCGAAGACGCGCACGACTCCCCGCCGGCACAGTCGGTCGCAGGACAGGCACTCGACAATCCACTGACCAGCAGGCAGACCGAGATCGCCGCAATGGTTGCACGCGGTATGAGCAACAAGCAGATCGCCGAGCGGCTCGTGGTCTCGGTGCGCACCGTCGAGAGCCACGTCGAACGAGCCCTTGTGCGACTGGGTTTTCACACCAGAACCGAACTCGCCTCCTGGTACATCGCCGCGCATACGAGCGCGTGAGATAGCGCATCGGCAGCGATCTTAAGCGCTGTGGAGTCGTCCTCGGCGGTAGCCCACTTGCGGCACCTCCACTGCCGTAGGCACTGCAGTAGTCCTACGGACGCCCCGAATCCCGTATGTGACCACCATTGCATCAGTACTTCCCCAGTGGGGTACATCACGTCCACGAGCGGAGGAGGAACGATGCGCGTCGAATTCGACGAACCGCGTTGCGATGGATTCGGCTTCTGCGAGGAAGTCGCTCCCGAGGTCTTCGAGACCGACGACGAGGGAATGCTCACCATTCTGATGGATGAGATACCTGACGAGCTCGCCGACAAGGTGGAAGCGGCCACCCGCGCATGCCCGGTGGCGGCTCTCAAGCTCGCGAAGACACAGCGATGAGCGCACGCGGTGTCGTGATCGTCGGCGGCGGTCTCGCGGGCATGACGACTGCCAGTGAATTGGCCGACCTCGGATATCCGCACCCCATCACGGTTCTCGGGGACGAGAGGCACCAGGCATATGCGCGCCCACCGCTGTCGAAAGGAGTGCTGAAAGGGACGGATGCCGACAACTCGGTGCTGCTGCCCGATTCTCCCAGCGACCAGATCAAGGTTCGGGTGTCGAGTGCCGTGATCGGGCTCGACGTGGCAGCGCGCCAGGTGGCCTTGGCCGACGGCCGGGTGATCGGGTACGACAACCTCGTCATCGCCAGTGGCGGACGCCCACGACGACTCGGCGACGGGACCGGACAGCACGTCGTGCGCACGATCGACGACACCCTCCGGCTACGGGACGCGCTTCGTGATGCCGCTGACGTCGTGGTGATCGGTGGTGGTTTCCTCGGCATGGAGGTCGCTTCTGCCGCTCTCTCGTTCGGGGCACGCGTGCGTGTCATCGACGTCAGGACTCCGCTCGTGCCGGTCCTGGGTGAGACGCTGGGCCGCTTGACTCTGGCCGCCGCGCACGAGCACGGGGTGAAGGTCGAGGTCTGCCCCGCCGGGGTCGTCGTCGAATGCGAGGAGTCGGGGCAGGTTCGTCGTGTCACGTCGCGTGATGGACGTGCCTTCCCGGCAGACGTTGTGGTCACGGCGATCGGCGACATGCCGAACACCGAATGGTTGCGCGGAAGCGGCGTTGCTCTCGACGCACAGGGGTGGGTCGTCGTCGACGACTACGCCAGGGCGCACGGTGACGGCTTCGCGCCCGGTGAGATCCTCGCCGCCGGCGATGTCGCCCTGCTCCCGCAGTCTGGTGAGTATCGGCGAATGCCGCACTGGGAGAACGCCATCGGCCAGGCGAAGGCGGTCGCTCGAACGCTCGTCGACGGTCCCAGGGAAACGTACACACCTGACCCCTACTTCTGGACGGAAGCGTTCGGCATCGCCTACAAGATCGCAGGACCGATTCCACCAGAGGGCGAACCAGAGGTCATCAAGGGTGATCTCGACGACCGTTGTGCACTCGTTCGGTGGGCAGGCGCGGCCGGAACGACGGTCGCAGCAGTCAATCACCGCATCCCCGTCGCCAAACTGCGGAGGCAGGCACGCCGACCCCAGAACGTCCCAACAGTTCAATTTCAATGAGGAAGGAACCGTCACAATGACAACAGCCCCGATCTCGGTCGACAGTGACATCGATCTGTTCACCGATGAGGCACTGGACAATCCGTTTCCGTTGTACAAGACCTTGCGCGATCTCGGTCCCGCGACGCGTCTGACCGCCCATGACATCTGGTTCCTCTCCCGCTACGACGTCGTGCGCGAGGCGCTCGGCGATTGGGAGACCTTCTCGTCGGCGGCAGGCCCCGGCCTGAACCCTGTCATCAACGAGGCGTGGGCACACGCGATCATCGCGGTAGACCCGCCCGTCCACACGAAGCTGCGCAAGCTGTTCACCGATCGCCTCGGACCACGCCAGCTCCGTCCGCTGGCCGAGACCATCGATCAGCGCGCGGACGAACTCGCCGAACGACTCGTCGAGATGGGCGAATTCGACGGTGTCACAGACCTTGCCGAGGATCTGCCGGTGAATGTGATCATGGATCTCGTCGGCTGGCCTGCCGACGAACGGGCCAAACTCCTCGACTTCGCAGCGGGCAGCTTCGACTGCTGCGGGCCGCAGAACGAACGCATGGCCAATGCGATGCCCAAGCTGGCAGGCTCGGTCGAGTACGTCACCGAGATGTTCGACTCCAGACGACTCGCTCCCGGGACATTCGGCGCGACGATCGCCGACGCCGCCTACGAGGGCGAGATCTCCAAAGACGATGCGCTCGGCCTGCTGCTTGCCTACGTGGTCGCCGCCTTCGACACCACCATCAACGCGATGTCGACTGGAACATGGCTGTTCGCACAGCATCCCGAGCAGTGGCAGAAGCTGCGCGACGATCCCTCGAAGGTTCCGGCCGCGTTCAACGAGATCATCCGACTCGAGAGTCCCATCCAGTACTTCTCCCGGACCACGACCCGCGACGTCGACCTCGGTGAAGGCGTCGTGATCCCGAAGGACGCCCGCGTGCTGCACAGCTACGGGTCAGCCAATCGCGACGAGCGCCACTATGAGAACCCGGACGTCTTCGACGTCGATCGGAATCCCATGGACCACCTGGGATTCGGCCTCGGGAATCACGGTTGCGCCGGGCAGAACCTGGCCCGACTCGAGGCCCTCGCCGTGTTCAAGGCGCTCGTTCCGCGTGTGCGTGGGTTCGAGTTGACCGGCGAACCGGTACGGGCGCTCAACAATGTCACACGGGGATTCGCCTCCGTTCCGGTGCGTATCTCCTGACGTCACTCACCCACACATCCCTTCATCGTCACCCTCCGAGAAAGAAAAGAACCAAAGCCATGACCGAAACACGTGCGGCCGTCATCGAATCCACCGGGGCGCCGTTCACCATCGACACGATCACCCTCGACGAACCTCGCGCAGACGAGGTGGTGGTCCGCATCGTCGCCGCCGGCCTGTGCCACACCGACCTGGTAGTACAGGGCGGTGCCATCCCGTTCAAGTTTCCGGGTGTCCTCGGCCATGAGGGGGCCGGCGTCGTCGAACGCGTCGGCGCCGGCGTGACCAAGGTGAAGCCGGGAGACAAGGTTCTGCTCAGTTTCACCAGTTGCGGCCGA
This sequence comes from Gordonia otitidis NBRC 100426, assembly GCF_000248075.1. Classification (GTDB taxonomy): domain Bacteria; phylum Actinomycetota; class Actinomycetes; order Mycobacteriales; family Mycobacteriaceae; genus Gordonia; species Gordonia otitidis. The sequence continues at coordinate 8,404 of NZ_BAFB01000238.1, forward strand.
TGCGTGAAGTGTCGCGCGGGGCATCCCGCGTACTGCCTCGAGTTCGTGCCGCGCAACCTCATCTGCGGCACGCGGCCCGACGGCAGCGCACCGCTGCATCGCGGTGACGAGGAGATCGGCGGCAGCTTCTTCGGTCAGTCGTCGTTCGCTGAGATGGCGCTCGTGACCGAGCGCAGCATCGTCAAGGTCGCCGACGACCTGTCTGACGACGACCTGTCGATCATCGCGCCGTTGGGCTGCGGCGTGCAGACCGGTATCGGTGCCATCTGGAACATCCTGAAGCCAGAACCCGGCTCGACCATCGCCGTGTTCGGGAACGGTGCTGTTGGCTTGTCGGCGATCTACGCGGCCTCGCAGACTCCCGACGCCACGATCGTCGCGATCGATCTGGTCGCCGAGCGACTGGAGACGGCGAAGGAATTCGGCGCAACCCACACCATCGACGCGTCGACTCAGGATGTCGCAGAAGAACTCGGCAAGCTCACCGGAGGTCTCGGTCTGGATTACGCGGTGGAGACCACCGGGGTGCCCGCAGTCCTCAAGACCGCGGTGCTCGCTCTCGGAGTCGACGGTACCTGCGGTGTCATCGGCGCACCATCGGTCGCGGGCGCGGAGGTGTCGCTCGGCGTCCAGGACATGCTGGTGGGCAAGAAGGTCATCGGCATCACCGAGGGGGACAGCGAACCCGAGACCCTCCTGCCGGTCCTCGTCGACCTGTACCGCAGCGGATCATTCCCGCTGCGGTCGATCGTTGCGCACTACAAGCTCGACGAGATCAACGCCGCCACCGACGACATGCACCACGGCAAGACCATCAAACCGGTGATCCGGCTCTGATCGACGCCGCGAGAACATCGGCGAATCGTTGCACCGGTCGATGAATACTCCTGTCCGACAACCAGGCCGCGTGCGGTGTGAGCAACACGTTCGGCGCTGAGAGGAGCGGATGGTCTGCCGGTGGCGGTTCGGTCGAGAGAACATCGAGCGCCGCTGACGCGAGGTCGCCGTCGCGCAAAGCCCTTGCGACGGCGACCTCGTCGATCAGTTCGCCGCGCGCGACATTCACCAGATGTGCACGCGCGGGCATGCGTGACAGGGCATCGCGATCGAGTCGTCCCCGCGTGGCTGATATCAGTGGGACGTGAAGGGAGAGAACGTTGCTGGAGCACAGAAGTTCCTCCCAGGAGACCTGGCGCACACTGTGGTCGTCGATCGGGCGTCGCGTGTGGACGAGGACCTTCATTTTTAGTGCGATTGCGCGATGTGCCAGCGCTTGTGCGATTGGGCCGAATCCCCACAAACCCAGTGTGGTGTCCGCAAGAAGCGACGGTGGTCGAGTCGGCAATGCCCATTGTCCTCGTCGTATTTCGCGGTCGAGTATCGGAAGGTGTCGGACTGATGCGAGGACCAGTGCGAGAGCATGGTCAGCTACTTCTGCAGTGCAGTACGCAGGTGTGTTGCTGGTGATCACACCGCGAGCAGCTGCCGCAACCTCGTCGAGGTGATCTGTGCCCACTGAGGTGGCGTGGAGGATCTGGAGATCGGGTAGAGCGTCGAGTGTGGAGGGTCCGACTGTCCCCGATTCGGGGCTGATTGCCAACGCGTGGATTCCCTCACCACGGGGTACGGTCCGCGCTATACTCCACGACCACCCCCGCGGAGGAGTGAGATGATCCGTCGTCAGGATCTGTTTGCCGTCCACGATCACCGCGTGACGGATGCGCTGATCGTGCCGATCGCGTGTCACCGCCGATCCGAGAGACGACCCGCCATCATGCGGTACACGACCTCGGTGAGCATGGCGACTCCCGCCGTCGAGTCCTCGTCGCGCGTGTACTCACCCTCGTTATGGGATATGCCGTCGACACTGGGAACGAACAGCATGACCGTGGGTACGACATCTTTCACATTCGTGGAATCGTGACCTGCCACGGTGTACATGGTCCGGTGGGAAAGTCCTAGGTCGTCGGCGACGGCGCGACTGAGTGCGACGCCTTCGGGCTGATACGAGTCGACGTTCCAGGCGTGGGTTCGCTCGATACGGATGTCGACCTGCGCCAGGTCCTCGACTTCGGCGATACGCGTGGTCAGATCGTGCTCAGCCTTCTCCAGTACCTCGTCGTCGGGTGACCGCAGATCTAGATGCAGCACGGCTTCACGTGTAATGACAACTGGCGAGTTCGGTTCGGCGACGATCTGGCTGACGGAGGTGTGCAGAGGAGCTTCGGCGTAGGTGTCGGCAAGTTCACGACCGAATACGATGAGGTGGGCGGCACCAAGTAGAGCGTCACGTCGGTCGGCCATCACGGTGGCGCCGGTGTGTGACTGATCTCCGATGACGGTGATTCGGAACTTGCGCGCCGCCCATGTGGCGGCAACGAGACCGATTGTCGTGTGTGTGTTCTCGAGTATGCGACCCTGTTCGATGTGGATCTCGGCATACGAGCTGAGCTTCGGTGGCTCGAAATCTCCGACGGTACCCATCGACGTCAGCGACGTCTGCACGCTCACACCCGCTGAGTCGACGGTGGACAGTGCCTCTGCCGCAGCGAGTTTGCCGGTGAAGACCGAACTCCCCATCATGCTGGGGGTGAAGCGACTGCCCTCTTCGTTGAACCAGTTCACCACAGCGATGTTGAACGTGGGTCGCTCACCGGACTGCCGCCAGCGGGCGATCGCGCGAGTGGCTGCGTGTGCCGATGCCAGAACACCGTAGGCGCCGTCGAACCTACCGCCGAGGGGTTGACTATCGAGGTGCGATCCGGTGAGTACATAGGGTGCATCGGCATCGAAAGTGTACAGGCCGAACTGATTTCCGATCAGGTCATATCTCACGTCGAACCCGTGATCGGTAAGCCAAGTGTGCAACCAGGCACGTTGTTCCCCGTCTGCGGTCGTCCCTGCCTGCCGATCGACGCCGCCTCGTGGCGTCGCGCCGAACGTTGACAGGGTTGCGAAATCGACGAGGAAATCGGTGTCGAGTGTCGACTCGATCGTGGGCATGATGTCGGTCATTGCATCTCCGGGATTTTTTCGAGGGGGTTGGGCGTAGCGGGACGTCAGTCGCGGTAGTCAGGAGCAATGCGATCGGCCATGCGTAGCAACGCATCCCACGCGAGATCCCAACTGTCGCTGTTGTCGAGGTCGTTGCCGGAGGTGTCCGAGCTTTCGTGATTGATCTGCCTCGCGGTGTGCTCGCAGACATCTGCCGGCGGAACAAGGAGTTGTGCACCGGTAGCCTGCGCGGCCACTTGGATCTCGCACGCGCGATCGAGGTAGAACATCCGCATGAAGGCTCGACCGGCGGTCTCCCCGGTGGTGAGGAGTCCGTGGTTTCGTAGTATCAGGGCGTTGTGCTCGCCGAGGTCGGTTACCAGTCGAGACTTCTCGTCCTGGTCGAGGGCGATGCCTTCATAGTCGTGGTAGCCGATGCGCTCGTAGAACTCCATCGACATCTGATTGAGCGGCAGTAAGCCATCGGCCTGAGCGGCGACCGCGCATCCGCTACGAGTGTGCGTATGGAGTACACAGTGTGCATCCCGGCGTGCTTCGTGGATCGCGCTGTGGATGACGAACCCTGCCGGATTGACCCGATAGTGCGACGGCGCAACCAGATTGCCCTGCAGATCGACTTCCACCAGGCTAGATGCGGTGATCTCGGAGAACATCAGCCCGTACGGATTGATGAGGAATCTAGGTTCGTCTCCCGGGAGGCGCGAGGAGATATGAGTGAAGATCAAGTCGGTCATCTTGAAGTGATCGACGAGGCGGTATACCGCGGCGAGTTCCTCCCGCAGTTGTTGCTCGGTGGTGGTGACGGGAACGGATACAACGGACATCGTGAACTCCTCTCGGGACTGTGCTGCTCGGGACGGCGGGGTGTGATCAGATCCGCAAACCCTCCTCGGCCACGTGGAGTCGACGCGAAACGAGAGCTCCGAGAGCCGTGAGCAGAGAGATGACTATCAGCATCACTGCTGCGGGCCACAGAGTGTCGCCGGTGATCGTGAGGACCGATGCGGCGATCAGGGGGACGAGGCCGCCGAAGACTCCAGAGAGGTTGGAGCAGATGGCTACGCCGCTGTATCGGATCTTGGTGGGGAACAGGCTCGTAACGATAGCCCCCTGCACCGCGTATGCGTAGGAGAGCGTCGCCACTGCAACAGTCATGGCGATCACCACGGCCACCGGGTTGGCGGTTCCGATCACGAGGAAGACCGGGAATGCGACGAGCGCAGTGACGATGCCCGAACACATCACGACCCTGGTCGCGCCGAACTTGACGCCCCAACGGCCCCCTGTCCAGATCACGAGCAGTTCGACACAGGCCGCTATCAGCGTCGCGAACAGGAGAAGACTCGCCGGAAGATCCAGAACACGCTTGCCGTAGCTGATCACGAAGGTAGTGACGAGGTAGAAGCCCGCGACACCGAGCAGACCGACGGCGGTTCCTGCGAGCAGTTGGCGCCAGCTGTTCGAGAAGACCTGCAGAACAGGGGCTTTCGCTACCTCTCCCTCCTCCTGAAGTTCCAGAAATGCGGGCGACTCTTCGAGCCTCGAGCGAAGCATGACGCACGCGATGAGTAGAGGGAGCGCGAGAAGGAAGGGAATGCGCCAGCCCCACGCGTCGAAGTTGCTCTCTGACATCAGTCCCGCAGTGATGAAGAATGCACCCGACGAGAGAATCGTGCCGACCGGTGAACCGAGCTGCGGGACGGACGCCCATTTCGCCCGTTCTTCAGTCGGCGAGTTCTCGGCGGCGATAGTAACCGCACCGCTCCACTCACCGCCGATGGCGAGACCCTGGACGACGCGGAGGGTGACCAGCAGGATCGGTGCTACCACGCCGATGGCGTAGTAGTTCGGCAGCAACCCGATCAAGACCGTCGAGACTCCGATTCCCACGATCGTGGTGAGAAGTACCGATCGTCTGCCGATTCGATCGCCGAGCCACCCGAAGAGCAACCCGCCGAACGGCCGGGCGGCGAATCCGACCGCGAGGGTCGCGAACGACGCAAGCGTGGCCGCCGCTGCGCTTCCGGAGACGAAGAACTGTGCGTTGAAGACCAGCGCCGCGGCGGTGGTGAAAAGGAAGAAGTCGTACCACTCCATTGCGGTACCCACGAATGCGGCGAGCGCGACCTTCTTGGTGGTCTCCAGAGACGAGACCGGTATATCGGAAGTCACGGCCCCTGCGGGGGGAGGGTCGATCGGTGCGGTGTCGACCTTGTCGGCATCGCTTGCTTGCGGCTGTGATGTCGAGAGTGTCATGTGCTGTCCTCATCCGTACGAACGTGCTGGTCTCGCGGACGTCGTTGTCGTCTCACACAACGGTGTCACGGTCCAGGTCGATGCGGAATCGCCACTCGCCCTCGATTGGCGACACTAGAATGTGCATATGCACACTCCACGGTTGTTCGTGTTTCACGACGTTCAGCTCGCCGGGTGCCGTATTTGCGCAGCTCGACGGCTTGTGGCGATGACCGCTGATGTTCCTGCGCCGTCATCGGGCGGTACGTGCCCGTCACAGGGACGTAATCTCCGAAACCGCGAGCTTGGTTGATGCAGAATCTCGCAGAGCGGCGGCGGGACACGCGACGACGCTGGTTGGCGCTGGTCGAAGCGACCACAGCAAGGCTCGACGAGCTCGTCGACGCCTTCTTGGCGGAGGTTCGCGCGGCGTCGACCTACGAAACAGGACTCATCGACGACGAGGAACTGCGCGAAACGGCGGTGTCGTCGATCGGGCTCATCCTCCGTGCTGTGTCGTCGGAAACCCCAGTGAGTGAACTGGGCCCGGTGCCCGCAGAGCTGGGTCGCCGCCGTGCGCGCCAAGGCGTGCCCGCCGACGATCTCGTGGCCGCCGTGCGCATCGACTTCAATGTCATCTGGTCAGCACTGTTGTGGCAGGCGACTGTGCCGGATATGGCTGTGCTGGCGTTGCACGTCGACGAGCTGTGGGCCGTCGTCGACGAGTATGCGCGAAGCGTGCAGAACAGTCATCACGAGGAGCGGGCTGTGATGTCGGCAAGCATGCGCGAAGAACAGCAGGCCTATCTCGCAGAACTGTTTGCCCCGGGAGGCTCGCTCCCGATTCGGATCTCGCGTATAGCGCGGGCGCTGGACGTCGACCCTCACGCCCTTTTTCGTGTCGCGGCACTCGACGAAACCGATTCGGATGCGGCTCACAGAGCGGCGCGGAGAGCCGAGGCATCGCACGCACAGATGTATGTGGTGCGTCGCCCCGGCCATGTCGTCGTGTTCTGGCCAGCCGACGATGTGAGCCGTGAGGGGCATCTCGTCGAACGCCAGACGACGGCGCTGGACGGGGTGAACGGAGGATTACTCCTCAGGGTCGACGGTCTCGCTCAGGTTCCGGCGGCGGTGCAGCCTGCAGTGGATATTCTGCGGGTGACTGACTCGAGCACTCCCGGCCTGCGGACTGTCGAGGATCGCTGGGCCCAGTTGAGCAAAGCTCATCTTGACAGTGGGCAGAGATTCACGGCCACAGTCCGTGCTGAACTCGACGAGCTGTCAGAGCCCGACCGTGTGGCGCTTCTCGATACCGTGGGCGCTTACCTCGACTCCGGTAGCGTCAACGAGGCCGCGCGACATAGCTTTTGTCATCGCAACACTGTTCTCAATCGGATAGCTAGATTCAAGAATCTCACCGGCCTCGACATCACCGTGCCGCGCGACGCAGCACTGGCGGTACTTCTCCTCGCGTGACGGCGAGGCGATCAGTGCTCACGCAACTTGTCGATCAGGTCGTCTTTCTTGAGGTCCGAATAGTTGCTCAAACCCAGTTCTTTTGCCCGCGAGCGGAGTTCGTCGACCGTCCAGTCCTCGTATGACCCGGACTCGCCGCCCTTCTCGCCGACCTTCGAACGCCCCTGTGCGGCAGCCGCATTGGCGATACGTGCGGACTTCTCCTTGGAGTTTCCCTCGTCTCGGAGCTTCTCGTAGAGCTCGTCGTCCTTGATCGACGGGCCCGGATCGCGCTCTGGCATGACGCCTCCTCGTCGGACTGAGATCGATAGATGTGCGACACTTCCCACGCTACGCGCCCGGCGCGACCTCGACGATGTCTTCGCGCTCGCGACACGGCAACCTCGTCGATAATCCGCCTCCATCAGGAGCGGAGTGCCTACTCTCGGGTACGGGGGTCCTGTACGTACGAGACGACGAAGGGCACAAGGCATGGGCGAGAAGAAGGCAATCAAACGTCTGCAGAAGCAGATCGGCGAGCTCCAACAGAGCCTCGACGATGTGCGGAAGTTGGCAGAGAAACAGATCGGCAAGGCAGCGAGCGAAACCGACGCACTGCGTCGGGAACTGCTGAAGCGAATCGGTGCCGTCTCCGGCGAAGCCGAGAACAAGGGCAGCGACTCATCGACGAAGGACTCGGCGAGGGCCGTCGTCGCGCCGAAACCCACACCGAGCACCTCGGCAACGAAACCCAAGCCCGCTGCCACAAAGTCTGCTGGATCGACCACATCGACCGGTGCTGCGAAGCAGCCCGGTGGGACCAAGTCTGCGACGACGTCGTCGGCATCCAAAACGAAGACGGCAGGGAAGTCCGCCAAGGCCAAATCACCGACGGTCAAGCAGCTGCGCGAGCAGGCAAAGGCGAAGGGCGTCAAGGGGTACTCGTCGATGTCCAAGGCGGAACTGCAGGCGGCCCTGGGGTCTGCGGGCTGAGCCAGCCCGTCTCAACCTGAGACCGGCTTCGCGAACTCGGCCTCCATTGATGCGGTGCACCCCATACTGGGGAGGGGATTCCGGGGGACATGCCGCACCGCTGTGCGGCCCGAAGGAGGCCAGGTATGAAAGCGCTCGTCTATCACGGTCCCGGCAGCAAGGCGTGGGAGGACGTTCCCGATCCCGTACTCCAGGATCCGACGGACGCCATCGTCCGAGTGGAGACGACGACGATCTGCGGCACCGATCTGCACATTCTGTCCGGCGACGTGCCAGCGGTCACCAAGGGGCGCGTCCTCGGGCACGAGGGTGTCGGCGTCGTCACCGAGGTCGGACCGGAATGCACTCGTGTCAAGGTCGGTGACCGCGTCATCATCTCGTGCGTCACCAAATGTGGTCGGTGCGAATACTGCGTGGCGGGCATGCCGTCGCATTGTCAGACGGTCGGCGGAATCGGTTGGATCTTCGGCCATCTCATCGACGGCACGCAGGCCGAGTTCGTCAGGGTTCCGTTCGCCGACAACGGGCTCATCCCGCTGCCCGAGAGTGTGACCGCAGAGCAGGGTGTCATGCTCAGCGACATCCTGCCGACGGGCTTTGAGATCGGTGTGCTCTACGGTGCCGTGAAGGAGGGCGACGTCGTTGCCGTCGTCGGAGCGGGGCCGGTCGGTCTCGCGTCGGTGATGACCGCCCGGTCGAGTGGGGCGTCGCGGGTGATCGCGGTGGACGGCAACAAGTTTCGCCTCGAGCGGTCACTCGACTTCGGCGCCACCGACACCATCGACATCCTCGCGGGTGGCAATACCGTGGAACAGATCAAGGCCCTCAGTCGTGGTGGACTCGGCGTCGACGTCGCGATCGAAGCGGTAGGTCTCGGACCCGCGTTCCGCACGTCACTGGACTGTCTGCGTCCCGGTGGGCACCTCGCCAATGTCGGAGTGCACGGCCGTTCCGTCGAATTGCCGATCGACCGGGACTGGATCAACAACCTGACGCTGACGACGGGCCTGGTCAACGCAACCACGGCACCCGAACTGCTCACCCAGATCGAGCAGGGCATCATCTCCCCGGAGAAGTTCGTGACGCATCACTTCACCTTCGACGAGTTCGACCGCGCCTACGACACGTTCTCCAACGCGGCCGACGAGCACGCACTGAAGGTGATCATCAGCAACGGGTGACAATGGTGAAGTGACCCTGGAAGTACAGTCCGAGCGCTCGAGCGATGCGACGACGACGCTGTCGTCGACTCGGTGGCAGCAGTTCGTCGGTGTGGTGAATGGCCCGTTGCCGCGGATCGCCGAGCGATTCTCCAAGTTCCTCCTATCGGCGCATCCGCACGACGCGCTGATCATCTACACCCGCGAGTGCACCGGCCGACCCCGCAAGGTGGCCGGCGCAGCCGCGATCGTCGAGCGCGCGACGATCGCCGAACTCGACGCGATCAAGGAGTCGGTCGCGCGCGGGAACGTCCTGCACGGACACGCGGTGATCGGGGGCTCGCGACGAAGGGTGCTCGCGGTGCGCGACGTCAGCGACACACTGCTGGTGATGGTGCCGAAAACGACCAGGGCAACCAAGACGACCGCGACAACCAAGAGCACGCCCCACGTCGTCGACGATCTGCTCGCTGCGTGGTTCGCCCTGGTGGCAACGTCGATCCGGCAGCAGGTGGCCCAGGCGAGTCCCGACTATCTCGCCGAGTCTCGCGCCGCGTCGACAGAACGGGCCTGGACGATCACGCAGCTGACCGAGCAACACGAGGACACACTGGCGTCGATACTCGGGACGCTGCGCTCACGCGACCTCGACGACGGGGCCGCTCGAACAGTCGCGGCGGAGACGGCGTCCGCAGCTCTGATCGCGCTGCGCTCAGTCGGAGACACCAACCGGGCCCTCGCCACTGAGGCCAGCGGTGTGGCCTTCCGCCGACTGCGCGCAGAGCTCGAGCCGGTGCTGCGCGACCTCGACGCCGACGTCGAGTTCGTGGAACCCGACGGTGATGCGACACTGCCCGGCGAGATCGCCCACGCGGCACGGGCCATCGTGCGGGCGGTGGCCGTCGCAGTCGCCGCTCAACCCCACGTGACACGCTTGCGAATCGCGTGGGGGCGTCGCGGCGACGACCTCGTGATCGACGTCCGGGACCAAGGACAGGGCGAGCTCGACGGCGATGGCCTGACCCGACAGCTGGCGGGACGGTTGCGAGCCGTGGACGGGGTGCTCGACGTCGAATCACTCGCCGGCTGGGGAAGCCGGGTCACGGCACGAATACCACTGGAAACACCCGTGTCTCGACCGGAGAAGGACCTGCTGGCCTCACTGAACCCGCGCGAGGTCGAGGTGCTCGGCCATCTCGCGCTCGGTCGACGCAACAAGGCGATCGCAGCCGAACTCGGGGTCAGCGAGAGCACTATCAAGTTCCACGTCGCGGCGATCCTGCAGAAGCTGCAGGTGTCCAATCGCGGCGAGGCTGGATTGCTCGCCGCGGGTGCAGGGATCACGGCGGGGTAGCCCCGGCCTGTTCGATCAGCGGTGGGGGTTCAGATCCCGGTGATTCCGTAGCTGTGGATCTTGCGGTAGATCGAACTGCGGGACATGCCGAGCGCCTGCGCGGCACGAACCCGGTTACCGCCGCATTCGTCCAGAACGCGGACGATGGCGTCGCGCTCGGTGACCTCCAGCGTGGTGAGGACCCGATGGGCGGTGGTACGGCAGAAACCGGGCAGGTCCTCGGGCTGTATCTCTCCGACGGGTCGTCGTCGAAGAGCTGACTCGAGTGCCGAGTGCAATTGCGTCAGGTTCTTCGGCCACGAGTACGCGGCGATGATGCGCATGGCCTGCGGACTGATGCGGGTAGTGCGTTGTGGTGCAAGCTCCCTGAGTATGCGGTGCACCAACGGTTGCAGGTCTGGGCCGCGGAGGCGCAGTGGCGGCAGCGTGACCGAGTGCTCGAACAATCCGAGGAGCCCTCCGAAGTCTGTGGCGGTTGCCTCCCGCGGAGGTGATGCGGTAGCCGCGAGGACGTATCCCGCGGCAGTGGCGTCGTCGATGGCAGAGCGCAACATCGGGAGCACTTGACCGTCGATGGCATCGACGTGACGAAGTACCAGCAGTCCGTTCCCGTCGGTCGGAGGGGGCGGTTGAGCGCTACACGTGGACGGCTGTGCGATGTCGACGACGACCACCGGTGCAGTGGGGTTGTCACCACGGAAAGCATCCGTCAGTACAGACAGGCGTCCACTGCCTGGCTCGCCGACCACGACCACCGCGCGACCGCACGCGAGTGACTGCACGACCTCGTTGTACGCGTGAACCCATGTCGGACTGCGCATTCCGTGAGCAGAAGAGGGCGGCAGCGCCGCCGTCCGAGAGACGGTTTCGGCGGCATCCGTCTCCGGCTGCCGGCCTCGATCCTCGTCGAGAACCGCCACCACTCCCACGACATCGCCGCGGCTGGTGATGTGTGTGGTCCGCATCCGGATCTGTCGGCCACCCTCGAGGGTCACCGTATGTAAAGCGTTGTCGTGCTTGGACATCAAGTACTCGGCGTACTGGCCGATGGTGGCCTGTTCGTCGGGATCCAGCAGTGCGCGGGCAGCTTCGTTCACCATGATCGTCTCGCCCAGGGCGATCACAGCGCGACCGGGTCGGGCGGAAGCTCGAAGATACGTCTCGAACACGGCGCGGGTGTCCTGGCTCCGGTCGAGGAGGAGATTGCGGCTGATGTCGGTCGCTGCTGAACGCACCAGCGCGTCGACGAGGCTGTTCCAACTCTCCGCCAACATGCTCGCGTCGAGCACCCCGACGACCCGCCCGGTCAGCGGATCGAGAATCGGCGCACCTGTGCAGGCGAACTGGACCAGCGACTGGTTGAAGTGTTCGGAGCCCACGACGCTCACCGGCGCCCCGACCTCGAACACCGTGCCGACCCCGTTGGTTCCGATACTGCTCTCCTCGAACGAGAATCCACGGTCGAAGTCGACGCGGTCGAGCACCCGTCCAACCGCTGTCGAGCAATCGCGACGGTCGACGATCCTGGCCTGTGCGTCGGTGAGGGCGATGGTGACAGGGACGTCGGACATGTCGCCGGTGAGCCGTTCGAGGACCGGCCGGGCACAGCGCGCCAACCGCGAATCGAAGTCGATGTCGTCGTGGTAGGCGACCTGGTACTTGTCGGCGTCGAGCCCCGCGGACGCGCTTCTCGACCACGACGCCGCGACGACGTCGCCGACACCGGCTGCTCCCTGCGGGCCGTATTCCAGGAAGTCTGCACGAGCAGCAGCGATACGGAGCTGCTCATCTCGTCTGTCACGCATGTGCTGCTCCCTCCCGCCCTGCGCGCATCGTTGTGACGCACGGCACAGCCGATTATTCATCGAGTGGCCATCCGGCGACCACCACCGATCGGACAGGATTGCTGTCCCAATTTGGGACACGTCGGATATGTGAGACAGGTCAAACATTCACCTCCAGGTGATCACAATCACATCAATGGAGGAGAACAATGTCTGACAGAACACTCGACGCGGTCGTGATCGGAGCCGGGGTCGCCGGTCTTTATCAACTGCATCAGCTTCGTGAACAGGGTCTTGACGTCAGGGCGTACGACACGGCATCCGGTGTCGGCGGCACCTGGTACTGGAACAGGTACCCGGGTGCGAAGTTCGATTCCGAGGCCTACATCTACCAGTACCTGTTCGATGAGGATCTCTACAAAGGCTGGAGCTGGAGCAGCAGGTTCCCCGGACAACGCGAGATCGAACAGTGGCTCAACTACGTCGCCGACGCGCTCGATCTGCGGCGCGACATCTCCTTCGGCACGACGATCACCAGTGCGGTCTTCGACGAGGAGACCAACCGCTGGACGGTGACCACCGACAGTGGCGAAACGATCGACACCCAGTACCTCGTCACCTGCTGCGGGATGCTCTCGGCGCCGATGTCCGACATCTTCCCGGGACAGAGCGACTTTTCCGGCGAGATCTTCCACACCGCACGGTGGCCACGCGACGGCGTCGAACTGTCCGGAAAGCGCGTCGGCGTGATCGGTAACGGGGCGACGGGTATCCAGGTCATCCAAACGATCGCCGATCAGGTCGACCAACTGACGGTGTTCATCAGGACGCCCCAATATGCGTTGCCGATGAAGAATCCGAGCTACGGTCCCGACGACGTCGAGGCCTACAAAGCGCGCTTCGACGAGCTGCGGGAGAACCTGCCGAACACCTTCACGGGCTTCGAGTACGACTTCGACGTCGCGTGGGCCGACCTCACGCCCGCGCAGCGTAGGGAGCGTCTCGAGGCCGACTACGAGAACGGCTCGCTCAAGCTGTGGTTGGCGTCGTTTGCCGAGATCTTCTCCGACGAGCAGGTCAGTGAAGAGGTGTCGGAGTTCGTGCGCGAGAAGATGCGCGCCCGTCTGCAGGATCCGGAACTGTGCGACCTGCTGATCCCCTCCGACTATGGTTTCGGTACTCACCGGGTGCCGTTGGAGTCCGGCTATCTCGAGGTCTATCACCGCGACAACGTGCAGGCTGTGCCCGTCAAGAACAACCCGATCGCCCGAATCGTCCCCGAGGGGATCGTGCTCGAGGACGGCACGCTGTACGAACTCGATGTGATCGTCATGGCGACGGGCTTCGACGCCGGCACTGGCGCATTGACCAGGATCGACATACGTGGACGTGACGGACGCTCGCTCCGCGAGGACTGGGGCCACGACATCCGCACCACCATGGGCCTGATGGTGCACGGTTATCCGAACCTGTTGACCACCGGTGCACCGCTGGCGCCGTCGGCTGCGCTGTGCAACATGACGACCTGCCTGCAGCAGCAGACCGAGTGGATCAGCGACGCCATCGGGTACCTGCGTGCCAACGGCAAGTCGGTCATCGAACCCACCGAAGAGGGTCAGGACGCGTGGGTGGCCCACCACGACGAACTGGCCGATGCGAATCTCATCTCGAAGACGCACTCGTGGTATGTCGGCTCCAACGTCCCGGGCAAGCCCAGGCGAGTGCTGTCCTACGTCGGCGGAGTGGGGGCCTACCGGGCTGCGACGTTGGAGGCCGCAGCAGCAGGCTACAAGGGATTCGCGCTGTCGTGAAGCGGCCAACCGTATGACGAAAAACGTTGACAATCGCAGTTTTTCATCGAAAGGACAGATCAGATGACCAGTTCAATCACCGGTGTCGACCGGGGCACGCTCACCCGGTCGGAGGACGCCGTTCTGAAGTCGGCGATCGACGCCGAGGCACCCGTGGCGGGTGTCGTGGCGATGGTGACGGATCGCAGCGGCAACATCTACGAGGGGGCTGCCGGTAAGCGTCGCATCGACGGCGACGCCGCAATCACCACGGACGACGTCTTCGCGCTCTTCTCCACCACCAAGGCGATCACCGCGACCGCGGCATTGCAGCTCGTGGAGGAGGGGCAGCTCGACCTCGACCGTCCGGCATCCGACTACGCACCCGAGATCGGCGAACTCCAGGTGATCGAGGGCTTCGACGACGATGGCGCACCAAGGCTCCGGGCACCGAAGTCGATTCCGACGACGCGGCAACTCCTCACTCACACCGGCGGTTTCGGATACGACTTCTTCGATGAGGTCTACTCCCGGCTCGCCGACGAGCAGGGCCAGCCGAGTGTGATCACGGCGACCAAAGCCGCGTTGACCACGCCACTGCTCTTCGACCCGGGCGAACGATGGCAGTACGGCACCAACCTCGACTGGGTCGGGCAGGTCGTCGAGCGACTTCGCGGCAAGCGGCTCGGAGAGGTATTCGAGGAGCGGATCTTCGCGCCATTGGGTATCGAGAACATGAGTTTCGTTCTGCGTGAGGACTTCCGCCCGCGGCTCGCCGAAATGCACGCGCGCAACGCCGATGGGTCTCTGACCCCGATGGACTTCGAGTTGCCGTCGCCGCCGGAGGTCGACTTCGGCGGTCACGGACTGTACGGCACTGTGGGCGACTACATGACGTTCATCCGGATGTGGCTCAACGACGGGGCCGGGGAGCACGGCCGGGTGCTCAAGCAGGAGACCGTCGAGATGGCTGTGCAGAACCATCTCGGTGACCTACCGGTGACGATGCTTCCGGGTGTGATCCCGTCGCTGTCGAACGATGCGGAATTCTTTCCCGGCCAATCGAAGTCGTGGTCGCTTCCGTTCATGATCAACAATGAACAGGCGCCGACCGGACGTCCAGCGGGTTCGCTGGGCTGGGCTGGGTTGGCGAATCTCTTCTACTGGATCGATCGGAAGAACGGCTACGGCGGATACTGGGCGACGCAGATCCTGCCATTCGGTGATCCGACGTCATTCACGAAGTACATGGACTTCGAGACCGCGCTCTACCGGTCGCTGGATCACTAGCAACGAAGGGGCGACATTCCTGTACTTTCGACCAGGTAGAACCATCCATTCGGATGGATGCATGTCTCGTGGCCTGCCACAAGACTGTGTTGAGTACAAGGTTCTCACCATCGAGAGGTTGAAAGCGGAATGTCGCAAACGGTCAAGGGAGTCATCTCGCGCAGCAAGGGCGCGGCCACGGAACTCGTCGACGTGGTCGTGCCCGACCCGGGACCCAACGACGTCGTCGTCGACATCGAGGCGTGCGGCGTGTGCCATACCGACCTGGCGTACAAGGAAGGCGGCATCAACGACGAATACCCGTTCCTGTTGGGTCACGAGGCAGCGGGCATCGTCGAGGCCGTCGGGTCGGAGGTGACACACGTCGAGGTCGGCGACTTCGTCGTCCTCAACTGGCGTGCTGTCTGCGGCGAGTGCCGCGCCTGCAAGCGCGGAAAGCCGTGGTACTGCTTCAACACCCACAACGCGTCGAAGTCGATGACGCTGACCGACGGAACGGAACTGACCCCGGCGCTGGGCATCGGAGCCTTCATCGAGAAGACGATCGTCCACGAGGGGCAGTGCACCAAGGTCAATCCGGAGACCGATCCCGCTGTCGCCGGTCTGCTGGGGTGCGGCGTGATGGCCGGGCTTGGCGCGGCGATGAACACCGGGAACGTCGGACGCGGCGACTCCGTCGCGGTCATCGGCTGCGGCGGAGTCGGCGACGCCGCCATCGCGGGCGCACGACTGGCGGGCGCCACGAAGATCATCGCGATCGACCGGGACCCGGCGAAGTTGGAGTGGGCAACCGAGCTCGGGGCGACCCACACCATCAATGGCGCAGAGGTTGACGACGTCGTCACCGCTGTACAGGACCTGACCGACGGCAACGGCGTGGACGTCGTCGTCGACGCCGTCGGTCGGCCGGAAACCTACAAGCAGGCGTTCTACCTGCGTGACCTCGCCGGAACCGTTGTGCTGGTAGGTGTTCCGACGCCGGAGATGAAGCTCGAGCTGCCGCTGGTCGACTACTTCTCGCGGGGCGGGTCGCTCAAGTCGTCGTGGTACGGCGACTGCCTGCCCGAGCGCGACTTCCCGATGCTCATCGATCTCTACGAGCAGGGCCGACTCCCTCTCGACAAGTTCGTCACCGAACGCGTCGGACTCGGGGACGTCGAGGCAGCGTTCGAGGCGATGAAGGGCGGCAAGGTACTGCGCTCGGTGGTAGAGCTGAAATCATGAGCAACGCGAGCATCGACAATGTGGTCACGTCCGGCACCTTCTCGCTCGACGGCGGTACCTGGGACGTCGACAACAACGTCTGGATAGTCGGTGACGACAGCGAGGTGGTGATCATCGACGCCGCGCACAGCGCCAAGCCCATCCTCGACGCTGTCGGAGACCGGACCGTCAAGGCAATCGTGCTGACACACGGCCACAACGACCACATCACTGTGGCACCGGAATTGTCGAAGGAAACCGGAGCGCCGATCCTGTTGCATCCCGGGGACAACATGTTGTGGAACGAGACCCACCCCGATGTGACGCCCGGCAACCTCGACGACGGTCAGGAGATCGAGGTCGCGGGGACGTCGTTGAAAATCATCAACACGCCGGGCCATTCACCGGGGTCGTCGGTGATCTACGCGCCGGAACTCGGCGTGCTCTTCAGTGGCGACACGCTCTTCAACGGCGGACCGGGCGCGACCGGTCGTTCCTTCTCGAGCTTCCCGAAGATCATCGAATCCATCAAGGAGAAGATCTTCGTGCTCGATCCGGAGACCAAGGTCTACACCGGGCATGGAGACGGCACGACGGTCGGCGACGAAGCACCGCACCTCGAGGAATGGATCAAACGGGGTAGCTGACCCCGCCAGCCCGTCCCAGCGCCGGACCTTCAGCGCCGTGCTCTTCTGTGCCGTATCCCGGTGTCACCCGATGACACCGGGATACGGCGGTACGGGCCTCGCAAACTGCGGTGCTCGATTTCGGTGTCGCCTGGGTGGGTGTGTACCTCGCGGTCGCCGGCGTGCTGACGTTGATCGCGCCGTGGTCGGTGCGTGAGACGCGAACGGTGGATCTCTCCGAGGTGTGACGGGTTGCGGACCGCCCACGCTTGCCTGATAGTAAGGTAATGCTTACCTCACTCGATAGGGCTGCGCCGTGGGCACTGGGCGTGTTCCGCATCGTTGTCGGATTCCTGTTTCTGTGCCACGGCACGTCGACGCTGTTCGGATGGCCGATCCCGCCGTACTCGGGCGTCACCGCCGAATTCGGGGCCTGGCCGTCGTGGTGGGTCGCGATGATCGAACTGATCGGCGGTGCGGCGATCATTGCGGGTGTCGGCACCCGGATCGCCGCGTTCATCGGCTCCGGGGCGATGGCCGTCGCGTACTTCTGGAAGCACCAGGGTGACGGGCTGTTCCCCATCGAGAACGAGGGCGAAGCGGCAGCGTTGTTCTGCTGGTCGCTGCTGCTGTTGGTGTTCCTGGGACCTGGCCGACCGGCGTTGGGACCGGTGCTCGCCGCCGGGTTCGGACGCAAGCGTGCCGAGCGCGATCCCCGTGGCGACGCCGCCATCGGCAGCGCTGCATGACGAAGCAGCGCTGCGTGGCGAAGTAGCGCTGCGTCACGAACCTGCGGCGCCAAGGCGGGCGTCGTGGGTGCCGCGCCGGGTAACCTCGGCGGGGTGAGCGAACCGTCGAGTCGCAGGCAGCGGGCGTGAGCGCGGCGGAGACGCGCTCGGCGACGGTGCGTCGGACACTGCCACCGGCATTGCGCGGGTACCAACGCAGCTGGCTGCGCGCAGACATCCTCGCCGGTGTCACCCTCGCCGCTGTGGCCATACCGGAATCGATGGGCTACAGCACGATTGCTCACGTGCCGGTCGTGTCCGGCCTCTACACGATCATCCTGCCGACCGTCGTCTTCGCGGTCATCGGATCGTCGAGGTTGATGGTCGTCGGAGCCGACTCCGCGACGGCGGCCATACTCGGATCGGGCATCGCGGGCATCGGGGTGGCCGGATTGCAACCGGATTCGGCGGAGTGGCTGGGATTCGCCTCGCTGATCGCGATCGTGACCGGTGTGATGCTCGCGGTGGCGCGGCTCGCACGACTCGGCTTCCTCGGCGACTTCCTCTCCACCGCAGTTCTTGTCGGGTTTCTCGCGGGTACCGGCATCAGTGTGCTCACCGGGCAGATACCTGGCATGCTCGGCATCTCGGGCAGCGACGGGCGGATCTGGGAGCGATGGGAGCACGTACTCCAGGAACTTGGTTCGATCCGTTGGGCCGCAGTGGCTTTCGCGGTCGCAACCCTGCTGCTGCTCGCGGTGGGGCGGCGCTGGTTGACGCGGATACCGATGCCGATCGTCGTCGTTGTCGCGTCGATCGTCGTGGTCTACGCGTTCGGCTGGTCCGACGACGTCCCGGTGATCGACACTCTGCATGGAGGGTGGCCACAGTTCGGACTCCCCGATGGTGTCTCCTGGGTCGACATCCCGAAGGCTGCGACGGTGGCGATCGGTTGCGCGGTGGTGATTCTCGCGCAGAGCGCGGCAACATCGCGGAGTTTCGCGCAGCGTCACGGTGAGGAGGCCAACGTCAACCGCGACATCGTCGGCCTGTCGGCGGCGAACATCGTCGCGGGCTTCTCGTCGACGTTCGTCGTCAACGGCAGTCCGACGAAAACCCAACTGGTCGAGGAAGAACACGGTCGGACCCAGGTGGCCAACGTGACGATGGCGGTGGTGGCGCTGATCGTCGTGGTCTTCTTCGACGACGCGCTGGGTTACCTCCCGCATGCTGTCCTGTCGGCGATCGTCGCGGTGGTCGCCGTCCGGCTGATCGACGTCTCGCAGTTTCGCCGCATGTGGCGGGTACGCAGGTACGAATTCACCATCGCGATACTCACCGCGGTCGTCGTGCTGGTGTTCGGAGTGCAGACCGGTGTCATCACAGCGATGGGGGCGTCGCTGCTGGCGATGGTCAGGCGTCAGTATCGGCCGGAGCGGTTCGTCGTGGGCGTTTCCGACCACGGACGTCACCGGCGGTACGAGTCCGCCACGCCCGGCGCCGAATCGATGCCGGGATTGATCGTCTTCCGCTACGACGCCGACCTGTTCTACGCCAATGCGAGTCGATTCGCCGACGAGGTCATGGCCCTGGTGAAGGCGGCACCGCATCCGGTGCGATGGATGGTGCTCGACTGCACGGTGATCAGCGATGTCGACTACACGGCATCGACGATGCTGAAAGATCTGATCACCTTCGTGCACAAGCGGAATGCGCACTTCGTGCTGGCGGGCGTCGACCCCGAACTCGGCGATGACCTGCTCACCGAAGGAGTGCTCGCCGGATTGAATCCCGACCACGTGTTCGCGACCGTCGGCGCCGCTGTGCGGGCTTACGAGGCCGACTACCCCGACGCCGTCGAGGCTGCGCGCCGAGAGGATTCGACGTCGGCGAAGACGCCGGCGGAGGGCGATGACTCGGGTGGAACCGCTGGATCTGGCCGTGCATCCTCGGGGGCTGCCGACGGCGGGGGTGCCTCGTGAAGCTCACTCGTGTGGTCACGGCGTCGGCCGAGATGGCTGCCACACGCTCGCGCAAACGAAAGACCGCCGAGCTCGTCGAACTGCTGCGGGCCGCCTCGGCCGATGAGATGCCGATCGTGGTCACATGGCTGTCGGGCGAGGTGCCGCAGGGCAAGCTCGGCGTCGGATGGCGCTCATTGGCGGCACTCGACGTCGCACCTGTCGCGGAGCCGATGCTCGACGTCGTGGACGTCGACGACGTGTTCGAGCTGCTGGCCGCTGCGCGGGGCGCGGGTTCGGCAGCCGCGCGAACCGACTATCTGGCAGGGCTTTTCGGGCGTGCGACCGATGACGAGCAGGGGTTCCTGCGAAGATTACTGACCGGCGAGTTACGGCAGGGTTCTCTCGCAGGATTGATGGTCGACGCCGTTGCTGCCGCGACGGATCAGCGCGTCGATCTGGTTCGGAAGGCGCACATGCTGACCGGGTCTCTGTCTGAGACGGCGGTCCTCGCAGCCCGTGGCGGCGAAGAGGCACTCGCCGGCGTGCGCCTCGAAGTCGGTCGGGCCATCGCGCCGATGCTGGCGACCCCCGCGGACGACCTGACGTCGGCGGTCGCCGATCTCGGACCGGACGTCGTCGTCGACTTCAAACTCGACGGCGCGCGAATCCAGGTGCACCGCAACGATGATGACGTGAAAGTGTTCACACGCACATTGCGCGACGTGACGAGTCGCGTACCGGACATCGTTGCCGCGGTGCGCGATCTTCCCTGTGACACCGTCATTCTCGACGGTGAGACGCTGATGCTCAGCGACGATGGACGTCCACGGCCGTTCCAGGAAACGATGAGCAGGTTCGGTTCGGCGGTCGACGAACAGAACCCGCGTCTGCTGCAGCCCTTCTTTTTCGACTGTCTGCATCTCGATGGGGTCGATCTGATCGACCTACCCCTCGCACAGCGACTCGACGCGCTCAACTCCGTTGCGCCGCAGTTCCGCATCCCCTCGGTCACCGACCCGATGCAGGCGCAGGCCCAGTTCGACGCCGCGATCGCCGCCGGACACGAGGGCGTCATGGTGAAGTCGCGCAGCGGTGTCTATGCGGCGGGACGTCGAGGGCGGTCGTGGCAGAAGGTCAAGCCCGTCCACACACTCGACCTGGTGGTGATCGCCGCAGAGTGGGGATCGGGGCGTCGACGAGGGTGGCTGTCGAATCTGCATCTCGGCGCGCGGGACCCTGACGGCGGACCGCCGGTGATGGTCGGAAAGACGTTCAAGGGGCTCACCGACGAGATCCTCCGCTGGCAGACCGACGAGTTCCCACTGCATGAGGTGTCGCGCACCGAGTACACGGTGTTCCTGCGGCCGGAGATCGTCGTCGAGATCGAACTCGACGGGGTTCAGCGGAGTTCGAGGTATCCCGGTGGCGTGGCATTGAGGTTCGCGCGTGTGCTGCGGTACCGGCCGGACAAGACCGCCGCGGAGGCCGACACGATCGACGCCGTGCGGGAACTGCTGCCCGGACAGTGAATCGAGTCCAGCGGTGAACACACGGGGCCGGACCCGACCGGCCCCACATCGAGCCGCGTGGTCAGCCGCGGTAGCCCAGGCGCCGACTGACCGTGTTCGCCGCCCGGACCACGCCCTCGGCCAGTTCGGGGGCGTCCGCGGGGTCGAGGCGGTAGCGCGGTCCGGAGATGCTGAGCGCGGAGACGACAGCTCCCGAGTGATCGCGGACGGGGGCGGCCAGCGCGACCAGCCCGACCTCCAGCTCCTCGTCGGCGAGTGCCCAACCGCGTGCGGCCGAGGTGGCGACGTCGGCGACGAGCTCGTCGACGTCGGTGATGGTGTTGTCGGTGAAACCTGGCAGACCGCCGGGGTAGAGCGCACGCAGTTCGGCTTCACTCAGGCCGGTGAGCAGCGCCTTTCCCGAGGACGTGGCGTGCGCCGGTGACGGTTGGCCGATCCAGGTTTTCAACGCGACGCTCGACGATCCCTGCGATTCGACGACGTTGATGGCCTGCGCGGCGTCGAGGACAGCGAGATTCGTTGTCTCGCCGGTTCTCTCGGCGACCTCGTCGCAGACGTCCTGCCCGAGCTTGGCGAGGTCGGTGGTGGCCGTGGTCGAGCCGGCGAGTCGGACCACCGTGAATCCGATGCGGTACTTCCGACCACCAGGGGCCTGCTCCACGAAGCCGCGTGACTCCAGCGACGCGACGATTCTCGAGACTGTCGACTTGTGCACGCCGAGAGCGACGGACAGCTCGGTGATCCCCGCGGTACCGGCGTCGGCGATGAGCTCCATGATCCGTAGGGCGCGGTCGACGGACTGCACGGCGCCGCCCGCAGCCCGGTCACCGTCGGGCGCGTCAGCGGCCGCAGCCCGGTCACCGTCGGGCGCGTCAGCGGCCGCAGCCCGGTCACTGCCGGGTGCGTCGTCTGTGCTCATGATGCTCATGAGCCTACCTTTGCGGTTCGACCGGCCGGGCCGGTTGTCTCCGTACACCCGGTTGTCTCCGTACACCCAATTGTCTCCGTACACAATGTGGACGTGAGCGGGGCGCCACGACAATAATCTCCTCGACACCCCGCTGAGGTGCGAGTTGTGTACGTACCGCCGCGCCCGTCGCTCTGCTGGCTGTCATCGTCCGCGGTGCGCCGTCGTGATCAGGTCGGCGCACTTCTCGGCCATGGTCATCACGGTGATGTTCGGGTTGACGACGGGGAGCTTCGGCATCGCCGAAGCGTCGACGACCCGCAGCCCCGTGACGCCCTTGACACGCAATTCGGGGTCGAGCACTGCCATCGGGTCCGATGTCGCGCCCATCCGCGCCGTCCCCGCAGGATGGTAGACGGTGTTGTGCGTCTTGTGCATGTAGTCGACGAGTTCGTCGTCAGTGACGGCGTCGATCCCCGGTGCGAGTTCGCGTTCGATCCATTCGGCCAGAGGGCTCTGCGCACCGATCTCACGCGCGAGTCTGATGCCGGCGAGCATCACGGCCTCGTCGTGCCCGTCTGGGTCGGTGAAGTATCGCGGGTCGACGCGCGGCCGATCACGGAAATCGCGCGACCGCAGCGTGACCGTGCCACGTGAAAGGCCCTGCGTCACATTGGGAGTGAGGCAGAATGCCGACTCGGCGGTCGGATAGCCCCAGCGCAGCGTGTTCATGTCGAATGGCACACTGCCGTAGTGCATCATCAGGTCCGAGTGGTCGAGACCGTCCTGCGTGGTCGCGAACAGCCCGATCTCCCACCACTGCGTCGACTCGGTGACCATGGGCCGCGATGCCTCCCAGAAGACGAGACCTTCGACGTGATCGTCGAGATTCTCGCCGACGCCGGGCGAATCGACGCGCACCGGAACCCCGACCTCACGCAGGTGCGCGGCGGGTCCGATACCGCTGAGCATCAACAGTTTCGGCGTATCGATGGCGCCCGCGGTCACGATCACCTCACGACGGGCATCGGCGGTGTCGTATCCAGTGAGATCCGGTCGTAGATATCGCACGCCCGTCGCGCGCAGCGCGTCATCGATCACGATCTCGCTGACCCAACTCTCGGTCAGCACGGTGAGATTGGGCCGTTTGCCCAGTATCGGATGCAGATACGCGTGCGACGACGACATCCGTTCGCCCCGCGCGTTGGCGTTGATCTGCAGCCAGCCGGCCGCATTCAGTTGCCAGTCGTTGCGATTGAAGGCGACGGTCGGCAGCCCGACCTTGGCCGCGGAATCCAGCACTGCCTGCCCGCACGGATCGTTCGGTGGTACGTCGCGCAACTCGACCGGCCCGCTGTGACCATGCGGGTAGCCCTGGTATGTACCCGTCGCCACGTTGTTCTCGACGCGCGATACATACGGCAGTACTCCGTCGGGCCCCCACCCCGTGGCGCCCATCGCCTCCCAGTCGGACAGACCCTGCGCCAGGGGCCAGAACGCGATACACGAATTGTGCGACGAACACCCGCCGAGAACCTTCGCACGCGCGTGCCGCAGGAAGCTGTTGCCCTTCTCCTGCGGCTCGACGGGGTAGTCCCAGTCGTAGCCGGAATCGAGCAGGTGCATCCAGTCGGCCAACACGAGGATGGCGGGATCGTCGACGTCGCTCGGACCCGCTTCGATGAGGCAGACGGTGACCTCGGGGTCCTCCGAGAGGCGCGCAGCGAGAACACATCCCGCGGTACCACCGCCGGCGATGACGTAGTCGTAGACAGCGTGCGAAGGATTCATGTCAGAGACCTCCGCCGATCACGTCTGCGGGTGAACTCGCATGCGACGCGAGGGTCCCGATGTGGCGACGCCCCACCGTGAAGTACCAGAGCAACCCGAGGCCGAGGATGATCCCGATGTAGACGAAGGCGCCCCACGTGTTGAACCACGGTGTGCCGTAGACAGCGGAGCGCGGCCACGCCAGGTTCAGCGCCATACCGATGCCCCAGACGACGGCGAGGAGATTGACCGCCAGACCCCAGCGGCCCATCGTGAAGTACCCGCCCTCGGCGAGATCCTTCGGCGGCCACTCTCCTCGAAACCGCTTGAGCAGCATGGGCATCGTCACCAAGAGATAGGCAAGGTAGATCATGATGATCGCGATCGACGTGAGCACCGTGAAGATCTTCGGCTGGCCGATGTTGACGACCAGGATGAGCACGGCGAGGATGCCGATCACGAAGGCCGGAATCACCGGTGTCTGACGCTTGGGATCGACCTTCGCCAGGTGTGCCCCGAACGGCAGTGCGTTGTCGCGCGCCATCGCGAACATCAGGCGGATCGCGGCGGTGTGCACCGCGAGCGAACACACGATGACCGCGATGACGATCGCGACGAGGAAGATCTTGCCGAGCGGGCCCCACATTACCGCCTCGACGATGTACTGCAGGCTGCCGTCAGGCCGACCGAGCTTCGGGTCGTCGAGATCCGGGGCCGCCATGATCGCGAACACCAGTATCGCGCCGCCGATCACGAACGATGCAAGGATGGCGCGCAGGATCGCCTTGGGGGCCGTGCGTCGAGGTTCGACGGTCTCCTCGCCGAGAGAACTGGCGGTGTCGAACCCGTACATGACGTAGCCGGAGGCCAGTGACGCGACAAGGAAGGCGCCGAGATACCCGCCACTCTCGCCGGCACCGTAGCCGTGCGTGGAGAAGAAGACCTGGGGGCCGCGAGTGACGTTGCACGCGAGGATGACTACGATGAGTACGGCTGCGATCAATTCGACGAACACCCCGACGCTGTTGATCAGCGCCATGAGACGAACACTCCACGCGTTGATCGCGGTGGTGATCGCGATGAGAATCGCACCGAGGATGACGGCGTTCACCGCGTACGACGTCGCAGTGGTGCCGTCGCCGTAGATCTGAAAGCCACTCCACAGTCGGGGCAGATTGAGCTGTAGTGCCAGTACGACGGCGGCGAGCGTCACGATAGACGCCGTCAGCATCAGCCATCCCGCCGACCAGCCGACGAGTTGGGTGCCCAGCCGCTTGGCCCAGTTGTAGACCGACCCCGCCACCGGGTACTTGGCCGCGAGTTCCATGAAACACAGTGCGACGCAGAGCTGTCCGACGAAGACGATGGGCCACGACCACAGATAGGCGGGTCCTGCTGTGCCGAAACCGAAATAGAAGAGTTGGAAGGTGCCGGTGAGGATCGAAATGTAGCTGACGCCGGCGGCGAAGCTCGCGAACTTACCGATACTACGGTCGAGTGACTGTTTGTATCCGAAGTCTTCGAGGCCGTCGGCCCCCGGTGTCGTCGACGGCGTGGATGTCGGCGTGGACTCTGTGGCCATGGTTCCTCATCATGTGATCATTCCGGTCCGAACCACCGCGACGCCGACGGCGCGGTGTTGTGCCAGATGTGCTTTGTCTCTTGATATTCCGCGAGCCCTGTTGGCCCGAGCTCTCGGCCGTTACCGGACTTGCCGAATCCTCCCCATTCGGCGGCTGGTGTGTAGTAGCCGAAGTCGTTGAGCCACACCGTTCCGTGACGGAGGCCGCGCACCATGCGTTCGCCGAGCGCGGCGTCGGACGTCCGGACGCCTGCGGCGAGCCCGTAGGAGGTGTCGTTCCCGAGGGCGAGTGCCTGCTCCTCGGTGTCGAAGCGCTCGACGGTGAGGATCGGTCCGAACGTCTCGTCGCGGACGATCGCCATCGACCGGTCGCAGTGGTCGAAGATGGTGGGGGAGAAGAAGTATCCTCCCGGATCGAGGTCATCGCGGTCCGGTCGACCGCCACCGCAACGCAGTACCGCGCCCTCGTCCTTGGCGGCTGCGACGTAGGCGTGCATCTTGTCGAGTTGTGCCTGCGACACCAGGGGGCCGGTCTTGCTGGTCGGGTCGAGCCCATCGCCCATGCGAATCGTGCCGGCCCCGGCCACCAGGGCGTCGACGAAGTCGTCGGCGATCGACGAGTGCACGATGAGGCGAGTGCCTGACGAGCAGACCTGTCCGGAATGCAGGAAGACGCCGGTGAGCACCTGATCGACCGACGACTCCCACTCGGCGTCGGGAAAGACGATGTGGGGGTTCTTCCCGCCGAGTTCGACGGCGACCTTGGTGACGTGTTTGGCCGCGGTCTCGGAGATCACGATGCCGGTCTGCAGTCCACCGGTGAACGAGATGAAGTCGACATCGGGATTGTCGGTGAGCGCGGAGCCGAGAGCAGCACCGGAACCCTGCACGAGGTTGACCACCCCGGCCGGGACGCCTGCCTCCTCGCACAGCCTGACGAACGCGATGGTCGACAGTGGCGTCACCTCGCTGGGTTTGACGACCATCGTGCAGCCCGCGGCGAGTGCCGGCGCGATCTTCCAGGAGATCTGCAGGAGCGGATAGTTCCACGGCGCGATGAGGACACAGACGCCGATCGGCTCACGCACCACGCGGCTGATCACCGCTGGGTTACCCACGTCGACCACCCGGTCGGCGGAGGTCTCGATCAGCGCCGCGTAGTAGCGGAAGACCGATTCGACATCGTCGATGTCGATCTCACTTTCCGCCAGGGTCTTCCCGGTGTCGAGCGTCTCGATGCGGGCGAGTTCGGCCTTGTCGCGGACGAGGAGGTCGGCGATGCGACGCAGCAGCGCGGCCCTGTCGGCCACGGTCGTCGCCGACCACTCGCCCGCGTCGAATGTCGCGCGCGCCGCGGCGACGGCGGCTCGTGCATCCTCAGGGGTGGCCTCGTCGACGGAGACGAACTCCGCTCCGGTCGCAGGGTTGATCAGTGCTCGGACACCGCCGTCGGACGCCGAGCGCCATGCGCCGTCGATGTAGAGCTGGTGCGTGCCGATCAAGCCTGCGAGCGGTGTGGTCATTCGTTTCTGTCGCCTTTCGCCCCGGGCACGCGTGCCCCGGTGAAGTTCGTCTCGACCGTGTCGTTGACGGGCGGGACGATCGGATCGCCGGACTCGGGATCGAGTGCGGCGAACTCGCTGGTCTCGATCTTGACTGCTTCTTCGCGGATGTGCTCGTCGACGCGTTCGGACAGCATGGTCCGCGCGACGATCAGGGGATCGCGACGCAGGTCCATGTACAGCGACACGCACATGCCCACCATCACCAGGACGAACGGCAGGGCAGCGATGATGGCCATCTGTTTGATGCCGTTGAGCCCGTCGTCGCCGCTGACGGCCAGCAGCACCGCGGCGACCGCACCGGTCGAGACACCCCAGAAGATCGTGACCCACCGGCTCGGTTCGGGTGACCCGCGTTGTGAGAGCGTGCCCATCACCAACGACGCCGAGTCGGCTCCGGAGACGAAGAAGATGGCGACGAGAATCATCACCAGGGCTGAGGCGATCGCTGTCCACGGCAGGTTCGCCAGGACGTCGAACAGGGTGTCCTCGCTCGCGCTCGTGTCGGGATCGAAGGGCAGTTTTCCGTCGGTGAACTGCCGGATCGCCGACCCGCCGAAGATGCAGAACCACAGCAGCGACACGACGGTCGGGACGATCATGACTCCGACGACGAACTCACGGATGGTGCGGCCTTTGGAGATCTTCGCCAGGAACATACCGACGAAGGGCGTCCAGGACACCCACCACGCCCAGTAGAAGATGGTCCACGAGGCCAACCAGCTCTCGCCGTCGGCGTCGACGGTGGCACCCGACCGCGCCGAGAAGCCGAGGACGTCGTTGGCGTACGCGCCCATCGTGGTGGGCAACAGGTTGAGGATGAACACGGTGGGGCCGACCACGAAGACGAAGACCGCGAGGATCAGCGCGAGCACCATGTTGATGTTCGACAGCCACTGGATGCCCTTGGCGATGCCGGAGACAGCCGAGGCGACGAATGCCGCGGTGAGTACCGCGATGATCGTGACCAGCACCATGGTCGACGGGCTCTTGACCCAGCCCACCTTGTCGAGGCCGGAACCGATCTGCAGCGCACCGAGCCCCAGCGAGGCGACGGTGCCGAACAGCGTCGCGAAGATCACGAGGATGTCGATGATCTTGCCGATGGGGCCGTTCGCCGAATTGCCCAGCAGCGGAGCGAACACCGCGCTCATGAGCTGACTGCGACCGAGGCGATACGTGGAGTACGCGATGGCCAGACCCACCACCGCGTACATGGCCCACGGGTGGAATCCCCAGTGGAACATGGTCGTTGCCATGGCGACCTGGACGTCGCGCGCCGAATAACCCGGTGGTGCCTTGACGAAGTGGAACAGCGGTTCGTATGCACCGAAGAACATCAGACCGATGCCCATGCCCGCGCTGAACATCATCGCGATCCAACTCACGGTGCGGTATTCGGGTTTGTCGCCGTCCTTGCCGAGCGGAATCCGACCGTACTTGCTGACCGCCAGCCAGATCGCGAAGATCACGAAGGCGGTCGAGGTGAGGATGAACAGCCAGCCGAGGTTGTCGGTGATCCAGTTCAGGACGTCCGACGAGACGGACGAGAGATTATGAGGTTTGACCAGTCCCCAGATGAGGAACGCGATGATGAGTGCTGCGGTCACCCCGAAGACCACAGGGTCGAGGGTGTAGCGTTTTCGCACTTCGTTCAGGTTCGCCATGGCGCCTCATTTCGCAGGTAGCGGTCGACACTTACTGCTTGATTCGTGCCATCTCGGGGTCGAACACAGGATCCGAGATCACTAAGGAACCATACGACGTGCGCAAGTAATCGACCTCAAGGGCGGTCGAATCGGGCAGATCCGACGGAAGCCACGCGTACGCGAGACAGGCACCGACAGTGGGCGACCACCCCGCGCTCGTGACATATCCGACGACATCTCCGTCGACGCTCACCGGCTCTTTTCCGAGTACGACCGCGGCGGGGTCGTCCAAGCGCAGCGTGCGCAGGCGCGACGAGCAGGTTCGGTGCGCGAGCGCCTTCTTGCCGACGAAATCGTCCTTGGTCATCCGCACCGCGAAATCGAGTCCAGCGGCCGCAGGCGTGTGCTCTGTGGTCATGTCGACACCCGCTGATCGATACCCCTTCTCGATCCGCAAGGAGTTGAACGCGATTCGTCCCGCGGCGATGATCTTCTGCGCCTGCCCCGCGATCATCAGGAGGTCCCACAGACCCCGGCCGTACTCGGCGTCGGTGTAGATCTCCCAGCCGAGTTCTCCCACGTAGGAAACCCGCATCAGCGTCACGGGCACGGAGCCGATCGTTGTCCGAACACAACGGAAGTATCGGAGCCCGTCGTTGGTGAGGTCGGTCGGGGTGAGCGGTGCGAGGACCTCGCGGGCCAACGGACCCCAGAGCCCGATGCAGCAGGTGGCACCCGTGATGTCGCGCAGGGTCACGCTGCGGTCGGCCGGCAGATGTCGGGACAGCCAGTCGAGGTCGATCGGTCCGTTGGCGCCCACCTGGAATAGTTCGACGCCGAGCCGGGCAACGGTCAGATCCGAGCGAATGCCGCCGGCGTCGTCGAGCATCAGTGTGTAGGTGATCGATCCCACCGACTTGTCGACGTCGTTGGTGGTCAGCTGTTGCAGGAATTCGACCGCACCCGGTCCGGAGACCTCGTAGCGTGTCAGCGGCGTCATGTCGTACATCGCGACGTGGCTGCGGGTCCACGACGCCTCGGCGACCGAGATAGGCGACCAGTGCCGCGCCGACCAGTCGTCGCGTTGCGGAACCTGCAGGCCGCCGGCGACGAGCTCATCGAGCAGTGGACCGTTGGCCTCGAACCATGCCGGTCGCTCCCACAGCCCGCCGACCCAGAACTGCGCGCCGAGGTCGACCTCGCGGTCGTAGAACGGGCTGGTGCGAACGCCACGCGGTGCGGCGGGCTGGTCGTGCGGATGGATGATGTCGTAGACCTCGACGAACGACTGCGAACTACTCGTCAGGATGTAGTCGTCGGTGAGGGCCGCTTTCTCGAAGCGATACAGATCGAACTCGTGGGTGTCGACGCCGGGCGTCCCGTCGACCATCCACTCGGCGACCGTGCGCGCGATACCCGCGGAGTGCGTGACCCAGACCGCCTCGGCGACCCAGAACCCCTTCAGTTCCCGATGCTCTCCGACCACCGAGTGCCCGTCGGGTGTGAAGGAGAAGATGCCGTTGAAGCCGTCGTCGACCTTGCCGGTGGACAGTTCGGGGATGAGCGACACGGTCTGTTCCCATGCGTCGGCGAAGTCGTCCGGCGTGAACATCAGTTTCGACGGCATCTCGTCGAGCGAGATCGTCGTGTCGTAGTCGAGTGCGCCGACGTCGGCTGGCATGGGTCGGTGGCCGTAGTAGCCGATACCGAGTCGGTCGCCGTGTTCGCGGTAGTAGAGGTCGTGGTCCTGGTGGCGCAGGATCGGCAACGACGCTTCTGCCAGCTCGGAATTGACGCCACGGCGCGATTCGAGTGGTGTCGTGTACGCGTACTGGTGGGCCATCGGCACAAGCGGAATGGTCAGTCCGACACGACTCCCGAACTCTCTGCCCCAGAACCCGGTGCAGCACACCACGATGTCGGCGTCGACGACCCCGGTGGACGTCCGCACCCCGCGCACCTCGCCGTTCTGTTCGACGACGTCGATCACGTCGGTATTGCCGACGAACCGAGCACCGCGCGATGCCGCGCGCGCAGCCTGTGCCTGCGCGGCGCGCAATGCCTTGGCGAGACCGTCTCGCGGGGTGAAGTATCCGCCGACGATCCGGTCGGGATCGAGGAGTGGGTACTTCGCGTGACATTGTTCGGGAGAAAGGATTTCGTGTTCGACGCCGCGCGAGGCCGCCCATCCCGCCTTGCGGTGGAGATCGTCGAGCCGGGCCTCGGTCGTCGCCACTTCCAGCCCGCCGAGATGGCTGAAACACCAGCCGTCGGGGTGCTCGAGCGCCGAGAACTTCTCGAGCGTGTACGTGGCGAGTTCGGTCATCGTCTTCGACGGATTGGTCGCGAAGACGAGTCCCGGTGCGTGCGAGGTCGATCCGCCCGTGGCGAAGAGCGGACCGCGGTCGAGGACGGTGACGTCGGTCCAGTCGCGCGCGGTGAGTTCGTCGGCGAGTGAGGTCCCGACGATCCCCGCGCCGACGATGACGACTGTGGGTGTTGGCATGAGGCTTTTCCTTCTTGTGGGGATCTGGCGCTTGTGGGGATCCGGTGCCCTGCGGGATCTGGTGTGAACGTGCGGATCTAGCTGAAGACCACGGTGCTGGTGCCGTTCATCAACACTCGGTTCTCGCTGTGCCAACGCACCGCGCGGGAGAGTGCCAGAGCTTCGGCATCGCTGCCGACGGTGGCCAGTCGGTGCGGGTCGTGGGTGTGGTCGATGCGGATGACCTCCTGCTCGATGATCGGTCCCTCATCGAGGTCTGCGGTCACGTAATGTGCTGTGGCGCCGACGTATTTGACACCGCGTTCGTGTGCCTGGTGATACGGTTTGGCGCCCTTGAAGCCGGGCAGGAACGAGTGGTGGATGTTGATCGCTCGGCCACGCAGTCTCGCACAGGTCTCGTCGGACAGGATCTGCATGTAGCGGGCGAGGACGACGAGGTCGGCGTCGAACTCGTCGATCGTGGCCAACAGCCGTGTCTCGGCGTCGGCCCTGGTGTCCGGTGAGACCGGTAGATGCCGGAACGGCAGTCCCGCGGACGTGGCCATCGGTTCGAGATCGACGTGATTGGAGACGACGGCGACGAGCTCACCCCCGAGTGTGCCCGCACGCCAGCGGAAGATCAGGTCGTTGAGACAGTGCCCGAGTCGCGAGACCATGACGACGATTCGCGCCGGCGTCTGGTCGTGGATCTCGAACTCGGCGTCGATCCCGGCGGCGAGATGCTCGAACGCACGAGTGATGTCGGTGGCGCTCGATTGCCGCGCCGACACGAATTCGGTTCGTACGAACAACGTGTGGGTGGTCGGATCGTCGAACTGTCGGTGGTCGATGACCTCGCAACCGTGGCTGTAGAGGAACGAGGAGACCGCGTGCATGATGCCTCCGCGGGACGGGCAGCGGAGGGTCAGCGTGAAAGTGGACGGCATGGGCTGTGCTTTCGCTATGGGGCCGAGGAGTCGAGAACCACGTACTCCGTCGCGGCGTCGACGAGCCACTGGGCGAGATGGTCGGCGAACGAGGAGCGCACGAACAACGCGAGTCCATCGGGTGATTCGTGAGTCGACCGATGGATGACGACGCCGGTCTGCGCCAGCAGGGTCGAGACGGCGCGGTCTACGGGGAATGCCGTGTCCGACAGATCGATGGCGCACCCGTGGGCCACTATCGTGCGCGCGTGGGGTCCGCCGAGGACGAGGCGGGTACGCTGCCCGGTCGCGTCCATGACGTATGCGCCGTCGCGACCGCGGGCAGCGATGTCTGCTGCGAACTCGTGGCCGCTGACGTATGCGCGGTAGAGCAGCCATTCGTCGGGTCCGAGCCAGACGGCGACCTCACCGTCGTCGTGGCGACGCATCGCGCAGACGCCCGGTAGGGCGAGGTGTGTAATGGCATCGGCATCGGTGGTGCGGACGATCGCTTGGGCCACAGGGGTTTCGGCGAGGTACACCGCTGGCGCGAGCGCATCGAACGTCGACGCCCAGCCGTCCAGCGGTGAGCGTGGTGCGAGCGAGGTGTCAGCCATCGCGTCGGGTTCCTTCCGGGTCGACGAGCACGGGAGAGGTGACCTCCGCTTCGACGAGGCGGTCACCGACGGGTACGGACACCCGCGTACCCACGAGGTCGCGTCCACCCTTCAGCAGGGCCAACGCGAAGGGACGCCCGAGCGCTGCGCTGCGATAGCTCGACGTGATGTGGCCCAGCATGGGCACCGGCGGGGGCGGCAGCGTGCCGTCGACGCTGAGCGCGACGATCTGTGATCCTTCCGGCAGTACGGTCGACGCATCCGTGGGGAGCAGTCCGACGAAGTGCTTGCGCAACGGGTCGGTGTTCGACGCCCGCGCGAACGAACGCTTGCCGATGAAGTCGGCCTTCTTCTTCGACACCACCCAGCTCATGCCGAGATCATGGGGCGTCACGGTGCCATCGGTGTCCTGGCCGATGATCGGATACCCCTTCTCCGCGCGCAGAACGTGCATGGTCTCGGTTCCGTAGGGGGCGATCTGGTGAGGCTCTCCGGCGTCGAGTAGTGCGTGCCAGATGTCCAGCGCGTACTCCGCGGCCACATTGACCTCGAACGCGAGCTCGCCGGAGAAGCTGACACGCCCGATTCGGACAGGTACGCCGCCGAACGTGGTGTCGTGCCACTGCATGAAGCCGAAGGCGTCATTGCTGACGTCCAGCTCGGTGAAGACGGCTCCCACGACGTCGCGCGACCGCGGACCGACGACAGGGAACGTCGCAACATGGTCGGTCAGCGACGTGGTAAACACCTGCAGCTGCGGCCATTCGGTCTGATGCCACTCCTCCATCCAGTCGAGGACTGCCGCCGCGTTCCCGGTGGTGGTGTAGACCGTGTAGCGATCGTCGGCGATACGCATCACGGTGCCGTCGTCCTTCACCATGCCGTCGGGTCCGCACATCACCCCGTAGCGGATACTGCCGACCGGCAGGGTGCTCATCATGTTGGTGTAGAGCATGTCGAGGAAGGCGGGCGCGTCGCGGCCGGCGACGTCGATGACGCCAAGTGTCGAACCGTCGAGAATGCCGACCCCTGAACGGACGGCGGCACATTCGCGTAGAACGGCAGACGTCATGTCCTCGCCGCCGCGCGGGTAGAAGCGGGCACGTTTCCATTGCCCGACGTCCTCGAACACCGCACCGTGGTCGACATGCCACTGGTGCATGGGAGTTCGACGCACCGGGTCGAAGCGATCGCCACGGTCACGTCCGGCCAGCGCCGCGAATGACACGGGGG
>NZ_BAFB01000237.1 GCF_000248075.1 Gordonia otitidis NBRC 100426
CGCACTGGCCGTGCGGGCACGGTGCGGATTGAGAGTGGATCTGAGCAGATCGATTGCCGCCATCTCCGTGTCGACGTCGACGTCGGCTCCACGCACCGCGACGTCGTGAGCGAAGTTTCGCAGGAAAACCGCGGTTGCTCGTGACAGCGGCGAGTCGGGGATCACGGGATCCGATGCCGCGAGGTCGTCCGGGTCGACCATCTCCGCGGGCACCCAGACGCTGGAGAACTCGGCCACCGAGTCGTTCGTGACCGAGAAGGGTTGCGACATCGACAGCGCGGCAAGCGGATTGGGCCTCGTGTATGAGTGCTCCCGTCCACCGGTGATCACGTGCCCGTGCACCAGAGTATCGGCCGTGCCGAACAGGACGTAGGGGGAATGCCGCTCGGTTATCCGTGCCGACGTGCGGCTCATGGTCGCAGGGGTTCGCAGTAGGACATAGGTCACGACCAACGAGAGTGGGCGCCAGAAGAGATACTCGTCGAAGTCCGCGGGGTCGCCGTCGGGGTCGAGGGTGAAGGTCGGCATGTAATTCTCGGCGCCGGAGATCCCCTGGCGGTGAAGTCGTCGAGAGCGGTTGCCGCCCAACTGGTTCGTCTTGCCGACGCGGTGATGCCAGTCGTGCACTCGCTGCGAATCGAGACTGCCGGGCAGATCGTCGGGTTCTGTCATGATGGACCCGCTCCCCCGGTTGTCGACGAAGCGCTATGTGCCGAGTTGCGCGGCAGCACGATCATCGACGACACGAAAAAGCAGACAGCGCCGATGAACGTGCAGCTGTTGGCGAGCACGTTGTCGACCGTGTTGCCGTTCGGCGTGATGTAGGCGCCGTACGCACTCACACCGAAGGCGATACACCCCACCATGTTGATCTGTACCGACCACCAGTTGACATCGCCGGGTTGCCAGGCCTTGTTCACCCGGCTGTAGGCGATGATCGCGAACGCGCCGCTGATGAGGAACGCCACCGAGCCGCCGGCATCCGGCGACCACACGAGATGCTTCTCCGATGCAATCGAGTGTGCAGCGA
>NZ_BAFB01000236.1 GCF_000248075.1 Gordonia otitidis NBRC 100426
CCGCGCGGCGCGGGGTCTTCGTCGAACTCGAGCTTCTCTCCGTTGGCGATGCGGAACTGCTGGCGGACGAGGTCGATTCCCGAGGTCTCCTCGGTGACCGGGTGTTCGACCTGCAGGCGGGTGTTGACCTCGAGGAAGGAGACGAGTCCGTCGTTGCCGACGAGGAACTCGACGGTGCCCGCGCCGTAATAACCGGCTTCGCGGCAGATGGCTTTGGCGGACGCGTGAATGCGCTGTCGTTGCTCGTCGGTGAGGAACGGCGCGGGTGCCTCCTCCACGAGCTTCTGAAAGCGCCGCTGCAGCGAGCAGTCACGTGTGCCCGCGACGATCACGTTGCCGTGCTGGTCGGCGATGACCTGCGCCTCGACGTGGCGCGCCTTGTCGAGGTATCGCTCCACGAAGCACTCGCCGCGACCGAATGCGGACACGGCTTCGCGGGTCGCCGACTCGAACAGTTCCGGGATCTCCTCGATGGTGTAGGCCACCTTCATGCCGCGACCGCCTCCACCGAATGCCGCCTTGATGGCGACCGGTACGCCGTACTCCTTCGCGAACGCGACGACCTCGTCGGCGTTCTTGACGGGATCCTTCGTACCCGGCGCCATCGGGGCGTCGGCGCGCAGCGCGATGTGGCGGGCGGTGACCTTGTCGCCGAGGTCGCGGATCGACTGCGGAGACGGACCGATCCAGATCAGACCGGCATCGAGCACCGCCTGTGCGAAGTCGGCGTTCTCGGAGAGGAAGCCGTACCCGGGATGAACGGCGTTGGCGCCCGACTTGGCGGCGGCGTCGAGGATCTTGTCGAAGACGAGGTAGGACTCCGCCGACGTCTGCCCGCCCAGTGCGAACGCCTCGTCGGCGAGTTTCACGAACTTGGCGTTGGCGTCGGGCTCTGCGTAGACGGCGACGCTGGGGATTCCTGCGTCGCGCGCGGCGCGGATGACGCGAACTGCGATCTCACCGCGGTTGGCGATGAGGACCTTGTTGATCGTGGAACTGGAGGCTTGTTCACTGGGCACTTGCTGATCTCCTGGGCCTGGCTCTGTGCTGAGCTGTCTTCACGGGTATAGCCGCTGGTTGCAGCCTTCCCCTCGTCGTCACCGTCCGAGTACTCATGCGGTGTTGTCGGTCGCCCGTGCACTGCGTCGAGGGTGTCGACGGTTCGGGTGACGACATGAACCCCACGAGTCTATCGACGTGTGTTCCGCGGTTTACCCTAGCCCACCGAGCAATCGTTCGGTCGAGGTGCCGGTCACACCGTGGAACCGAAGGTGCTTGCGTCACCGACAGAACGCACGAACTCGGCGAAATCGTGCAGGTAGGCGTGCACGGGACCGACTCCGGCGTCCACCTCCCCGGGCGGTGTCGCGACCCTGTTGTCAGGATCAGCGACGGTCGCGGGCCCGACGACCGGCGCCACGGGAGTCTCGGCAGGGAACCTGGCCGAGAACCGCATCCCCGACGGGGTCCGGTTGATCCAGATGAACACCTCGTCGCGTGCGTAGCTGTGACTTCGGATCACCGTCGCACGCCCGGCGTCGGCCTCCGCGGCCCCAGGCGCGTACCTGGTGTCGATGAACGAGATGACGAACTGCGGTTCGCCGCGGTAGTCGATCAGGTCGGCAACCCGCAGGAAGGGCAGAGAAGCGCCCTGACGCGCGCGTTTGAGTTCAACGGTGGCGCGGACCACCGCCTGGTCGAACGTCGGCGAATCGGACATGTCGAGGCAGAAGGGTGCGACGGCGACGAACCACCCGAGGGAGGTGAGCCAGCGGTGGTCGTTGCGGGTGTGGCGGGGCAGGACGCAGCGGAACTCGTCGTCTCCGGTCCTGCGGTGGTGGACGATCGCGAATGCGGCGAGGATCCCCGCGGTGAGCGTGCCTCCTGCCTCCGAACACACCGCTGTGAAGCGGTTGGCGGCGTCATCGTCGGCGATCACGCCCGACAGCGACTCCTGTGCCGGATCGACAGCGGGGTCGGGAGGTTCGGTGTCGGCGTCACCGATACGGTGTCGACCGTTCACCTGGAACGGGGGCATGTCGCCGGCGCCTGCGCTCAGAAACGACGTCCATGTCGAGACACTGGGGTGATCGGCCCCGGCCTGGTCGGCCAGGCGTCGCTCGTGCGCGCTGAAGTCGACGTAACTGCCGACCTCCGGCAGGTCGACATCGGTGCGGTCGCGCGCGGCGCGATAGAGCGTGATGAGTTCGTGCTGCGCCATGATCAACGAGTACCCGTCGACCAGGGAGTGGTCCGCGGCGAAGAGCAGTGTGAACGACGACTCGCGGCCGACGGTGGCGAACATGTAGGCGGGCCACTGCAGGGGTGCGGTGGCCCTGTCGAACGCACCTGCGATCTGGTCGAGGAGCGGGCCGGATTCCGAGTACCAGCCGATGCGGCCCATCTTCAGGCGCACGGTGCCCGGTGCGGTGGTGAGACGGTGGAGGCCGTCGGCCTTGATCACGACGTGGCTGCGGAGTACCTCGTGACGGTCGATCCACCGTGACAGGGCGGTGCGGATCGCGGGGATCGACAGCGGCTCGTCGAACTCGATGGACAGCCCCAGCCACGACTCGCGGCCACCCTCACGACGGGTGCGTGCACGATACTCGAACGCCCCACGCAGGTGCTGCTCGTGATTGTGTGAGGTGAGCCGCGAATCGGGATCCCAGGTGCCGAGCCCTCCCGGAACCATGGGGATCCACTCGACGAGACCACCGGGTTCGATGGGCTCCTCCAGGATCTGGATGAACTTCACCGTCGTCACCCGACCCGTCGTCGCCGTGCCGGCGTGGTCACCGACGCCCGGTTTGCGCGCGCACCTGGTTCTTGACGCGGCCGAGCATCCCGGCCATGCCGCGCAGGCGAAGTGGACTCACCGCGGCGTCGAGTCCGAGATCGTGGTAGAAGTCGGCAGGAACGTCGAGGATCGCGTCGGCAGCTTCGCCGTCGAGCCCCTGGGCGAGTATCGAGGCGAATCCGCGCGTCGTCGGCGCCTCGGGAGGTGCGCTGAAGTACAAGCGCACCGCGTCAGGGTCGGCGGCGTCAACGGACAGGAAGACCGGCGATTGGCACTCCGGTACCGGTTCCATCGCCTCGGTCGCGAGGTCGTCCGGCAGCGCGGGTAGTTCGCCCGCGAACTCCAGCAGCAATGTGACCTTGTCCGAATCGCCAAGTGCGGCAAAGTCGTCGACGATCTCGGCGAGGCCGGCCGGTAGTGTGCCCATCGGGATGTCCTACGCGGGTGCTTCGCCGGGTTCGTCGCCGACGGCGATGGGGACACGCACCGCGTTACCCCATTCGGTCCACGACCCGTCGTAGTTGCGGACATGTGTGAATCCGAGCAGATGGGTCAACACGAACCAGGTGTGACTCGACCGCTCGCCGATGCGACAGTAGGCGATGGTCGGGGTGTCTGCGTCGAGATCGCCATAGATCTCGTCGAGTTCGGCGCGCGAACGGAACCGACTGTCCGAGCGCGCGGCCTTGGCCCATGGAATGGAGATGGCGGTCGGGATGTGGCCGCCGCGCAGCGCGCCCTCTTCGGGATAGTCGGGCATGTGCGTGCGCTCGCCGGTGTACTCCTGCGGTGAACGCACGTCGACCAGCGGTTCTTCTCCGAGCGCCGCACGCACATCCGGCTCGAATGCGCGGATCAGCGAATCGTCACGTTCGACGACGGGGTAGTCCGAACGCGGGTACTCCGGAACGTCGAACGAGGTGTCGCGATCCTCGGACATCCACGCGTCGCGACCGCCGTCGAGGAGGCGGACGTCCTCGTGACCGAAGAGCGTGAACACCCACAGCGCGTAGGCAGCCCACCAATTGCTCTTGTCGCCGTAGATGACGATCGTGTCGTCGCGTTCGATTCCCTTGCTGCGCATCAACTCTGCGAACTGCTCGCCGTCGATGTAGTCGCGTACCACGGGATCGTTCAGGTGGAGGTGCCAATCGACCTTCTGCGCGGTCGGGATGTGCCCGATGTCGTAGAGCAGGACGTCTTCATCGGACTCGATGATCTTGAGACCCTTGGCCCCCAGATGCGCCGACAACCACTGCGTGGTGACCAGACGCTCGGGGTGCGCGTAACCGGCGAATGCCGGGTTCGGATCGGTTTCGACAGTCACGGTGAGATTCTCCAGCTCGGATCGGGCCACTGCACGGCGGCGCGGGACGGCGGAATTCAGCCTAGTCGACAACGCGTCGACAGCACGCCCGGGCGTGCTCGAGTCACCTGCTGTTCTGCGACCACAGCGTGGCGACACGGATGTCGAGCCGACGCAGGAGGTGCCGCACGGTGGGCAGTCCGATACCGATCACCGACGACGGATCTCCCTCGATGCCCTCGATGAACCATCCGCCTCGTCCGTCGAGAGTGAACGCACCGGCGACTTCGAGCGGCTCACCCGTCGACACGTATGCGTCGATCTCCTCGTCGTCGACATCGGCGAACCGGACCACCGTCGACGCGGACTCCGCCGTGCGCCCTGCCACATCGAGCCCACTCACGTGCGCGACGCAGTGACCGGTGACCAACTGGGCTTCGCTGCCGCGCATGCGCTTCCACTGCTCGATCGCGACGTCGGCGGAGTGGGGTTTTCCGCTGAGTGTGCCCTGAAACAGGAGCATCGAATCGCAGGTCAGCACGACGAGGTCGGGTAGCGTCTGTCCGTCGACCGAATCGGCGTGGTCGACGCGCTCGCCGAGCAGCGTCCTGATCACCGAGTCGGCCTTGGCCTGCGCGAGCCGTGTGACCGCGTCGCCGGGCGCCTCGGCCGCCAGGGTGGCCAGTAGGGCGTCCTCGTCGACATCGGGGACGACGACACGGGGATCGAGGCCTCCCTGACGCAACACCGCGAGCCGGGCCGGCGACGCCGAGCCGAGGATCACTTCGAAACGGGTGTCGGCGGACGTCCTCGGACCGTCGTCCTCGCCGCTCGTCACGTCAGGTCCCCATCAGAAACGCAGGAACGACGACGGCGAGCCCCAGGCCGGACGAAGGCGATCGATCGGGCGACCCCAGTCGTTGCGCGGCTCGTCGGACGGCGGTTCCGGTGCGCTGCGACCGGAGGCGAGAACCGTCACCAGCACCGCGATGTCCTCGTCGGTCGGATTGCCCTTCACCACGCGCAGCACGGGACGGGCCGACTGCGATTCCGTGGAGTCGCCTGTGGTCTCTGGTGTGTTCACAGCGGGATGTTCCCATGCTTCTTCGGCGGCACGTTGACCACCTTGCGTTCGAGGAGCTTGAGCGCCGTGGCGATCTGGCCGCGGGTATGGCTCGGCGGGATCACCGCGTCCACATAGCCGCGTTCGGCGGCGACGTAGGGGTTCACCAGGGTGTCCTCGTACTCTTCCTGCAGCTTCAGGCGCAGAGCGTCGACGTCCTCGCCCTTGGCTGCGGCTTCCTTCAACTGCGTGCGGTACACGAAACCCACAGCTCCCGACGCACCCATCACGGCGATCTGGGCGGTCGGCCACGCCAGATTCACGTCGGCGCCCATGTGCTTGGAGCCCATGACGTCGTACGCGCCGCCGTACGCCTTGCGGGTGATGACGGTGATCTTTCCGACCGTCGCCTCGCCGTAGGCGTAGAGCAGCTTGGCTCCGCGCCGGATGATGCCGTTGTATTCCTGGTCGGTGCCGGGAAGGAATCCGGGAACGTCGACGAGGGTGACGATCGGGACGTTGAACGCGTCGCAGGTCCGCACGAAGCGGGCGGCCTTCTCCGATGCGTTGATGTCGAGGCAGCCTGCGAACTGCGTCGGCTGGTTGGCGACGATACCGACGCTGCGTCCGTCGACTCGACCGAAACCCACGACGATGTTGGTCGCATAGTCTTCTTGCACCTCGAGGAACTCGTCGTCGTCGAGGATCCGCCTGATGACCTCGTGCATGTCGTAGGGCTGGTTGGGCGAGTCGGGGATGAGGGTGTCGAGTTCGAGATCCTCGTCGGTGAGGGTGTCCTCGATCGAACCGGCGGCCGGTTCGTCGACCGGCAGACGAGGCGGCTCGGCGCGGTTGTTGCTCGGCAGGTAGCTCAGCAGTTCCTTGACGTACTCGAGTGCGTCTTCCTCGTCGGAGCCGACGTAGTGCGCGACACCTGATCTGGTCATGTGGGTGTTGGCACCACCGAGTGCCTCCATCGTGACGTCCTCGCCGGTAACGGTCTTGATGACGTCGGGCCCGGTGATGAACATCTGACTGGTCTGGTCGACCATCACCACGAAGTCGGTCAGTGCGGGCGAGTACACATGGCCACCGGCAGCCGCGCCCATGATCAGCGAGATCTGCGGGATCACGCCGGAAGCCCGCACGTTGCGGTAGAAGATGTCGGCGTAGAGGCCGAGCGAGACCACGCCCTCCTGGATGCGCGCGCCTGCGCCGTCGTTGATGCCGATGAGTGGTCGGCCCGTCTTGATCGCGAGATCCATGACCTTGACGATCTTCTCGCCGTAGACCTCGCCGAGGCTGCCGCCGAACACGGTCGAGTCCTGGCTGAAGACGCAGACCTCGCGCCCGTCGATCGTTCCGTAGCCGGTCACCACGCCGTCACCGAGCGGTCGCCGCTCGGCGAGCCCGAAATTGGTGCTGCGATGGCGTGCGAGTGCGTCGAGTTCGACGAACGAATCGTCGTCGAGCAGGTGGGTGATGCGCTCGCGCGCGGTCAGCTTGCCCTTCGCGTGAACCTTCTCGATGGCGGCTTCGCCGACCGGATGACGCGCTTCGTCGAGACGCTGCCGCAGGTCGGCGAGTTTTCCTGCGGTGGTGTGGATGTCGGGAGCCGAATCGGGCTGCTGCGGCGCGGAGGTCATAACAGCCGATGCTATCGAGCGCTCGGTAGCCCACGTCAAGCACCCCAACATGAGAACCCCTCATCTTTGGGGTGGTCGTCACCACGCTCTGGCCGCGGAAAGATGCTCCCTCTCGTTGACCTAGACCCCCTTATTCAAACTCCCGTACTCGGACCCCCTGTGTCGGCGAGCAGATTAACCTCGGAACCTGTGAGTGACGAGCAGACATCGCAGGACACGGGATCGACTACGAACGTGGCATCGGACGCGGCTTCACCGACCAACGCCGACGACCTCCGCGAGGCGATCCTGGCACGTCACCGACCGTCCGCGAGCGGTGTCGGATCGACGATCGAGGTCGTCGACTCGACCGGTTCGACCAACGCCGACCTGGCGGCACGCGCAGCAGAACCCGGGATCGTCGGGACAGTGCGGGTCACGACCGACCAGACGGCGGGGCGTGGCAGGCATGCGCGGGTGTGGTCGGCGCCCCCGGGCGGGCAGGTGGCGGTGTCGGTCGTGCTCGATGCGGGCGAACGAGCAGAACGTCTCGGCTGGCTGTCGTTGGCGACCGGGGTGGCCGCGGCGTCGGCCATCGAGTCGGCGACCGGTGTGCGCCCGACACTCAAATGGCCCAATGACGTACTCGTCGACGGAAAAAAGGTCGCCGGCATCCTCGCCGAGTACATACCCGCTTCGACGGGCAGCGTCGTCGTGGTCGGTATCGGGATCAACACCGACATGACGGCCGACGACCTTCCCGTACCCACGGCGACGAGTCTGCTGGTCGAGAGCGGTGACCCGGTCGACGTCGCAGCCCTGGTGGCCGAGTATCTGAGCGCCTTGGCCGACACGCCGTGGCCGACCGATGTCGACGAGGTGGCCAGGCGATACCGGGATCGGTGCGACACGCTCGGTCGTCGCATCAAGCTCTCGCTGCCGGACGAGCGCAGCGTCGAGGGAGTCGCCGAGGACGTCGACGGCGAGGGCCGCATCGTGGTGCGCACCGACGACGGTCAGCGATTCACCGCTGCGGCAGGCGACGTGCTCCACCTGCGGCCGACGCAGAACTGAGCTCGACGCGCTCGGTCGCGGCTCAGCGCTGGATACTCTTCTCGCCCATCGCAGGAATCAGCGACAGGACCGGCAATCCGATGACGAGATGGACCACGGCCGTGCTGATGCCCGTCGATATCTGCGCCGACAATACGAGCGGGATGATGACGGCCGCCGCGATCAGCAGGCCGACGATCCATCGATAGAACTGGTTGGGCGACGGGGTCGTGAGGTAGAGGACGTACCAGAGGGCGCCGCCCGCAAGTGCGCATAGGAAACCGGTGATGGCGAACCAATACTCGTCCTGCGACAGCGGATTCCAGACGCCGAGGTTGCCCGCCTCGTTCACGCGCTGGGCGATGGCTCGGATGATCCACGCCACCAGCCACGCGGCGAGGCCGGTGACGACACCGGTCATGACGACGCCACCCGCGAACAGACCGGCGTTGATGCCCGGCCGTTGGCGTTGCCGGGAGCGATTGTCGTTCGCATCGGACACGTAGCGCGGATCGTATTGCTGGTCCTCGTAGCCCTGGGGCTGCTGGTAGCGGTCGGTCGGCTGGCTGTAGGCACGGGACTGCGGCGAGTAGCCGGACTCGTAGCGCGCCGTCCCCTGATTGCGGGGGCCCTGGTCTCTGGGATCGCGGGGGTCGCGGTAGCTCATGGTTCTCCTGACCTGTTGCGCGTCTTTCGGCAGAGTCTACCGAGCGGGCTCCCGCTCTCGGGCAGGGTTGACCTACAGCTCGTTCATCTGCGGATATTCTGAGTTCCATGTCGTTCCCCCGGGACAACCTCGCCGCCGGAGAGCGGGTCGTGGTGCACCACCACCCGCACTGGAAGTGTCTGATCGGGCCCTTCTCGATCTTCGTCCTGGGCACGGGACTCGCAGGTCTGGCGGCAGGTGCGATCGGAGCGTCGACGATCGACCCGACCCTCTCGATGGTGCTGAACATCCTCGTCGCGGTGTGTTGGGCCGCCCTGGCGGTGTGGTTTTTCCTCCGGCCACTGATCGGCTGGAAATCGACTCACTTCATCCTCACCGACCGGCGTGTGATCTTTCGCCGAGGCGTTCTCACCCGGTCCGGGATAGACATCCCCGTCAGGCGCATCAACACCGTCGAGTTCCGACACGGGCTGCTCGACCGGATGCTGCGCACCGGCACCCTGATCATCGAATCGGGCTCCGACGAACCGCTGCTCTTCGACGATGTTCCGCAGGTCGAGCGCGTTCACACCCTGCTGTATCACGAGGTCTTCGACCGGCCCCATCACGAGGTCTTCGACCGGCCCCATCACGAGGTCTTCGACCGGCCCCATCACGAGGTCTTCGACCCCCATGACGAATTCGACGAGCGCCACGGGTTCCCCCACACAGGACACGGACGCGAGGCGGATGGTCGGGGACGTGGCGGCGATTCCGCGTACTCTCGCCGGGTGGAGGTCGACAGGCGATGACTGATGTATTGCTCGCAGAGGACGATGCTGCGATCGCGGAACCACTGGCGCGCGCGCTGGCGCGCGAGGGTTATGGATGTGACGTGGTCGGGACGGGTTCGGAGGCTCTCGAGCAGGCGCGCGATCATCGTTACGAATTACTCATCCTCGACCTCGGGCTTCCCGAGATGGACGGACTGGAGGTGTGTCGTCGGGTCCGCGTCGAGCGTCCCGAGCTCGCGGTGCTGATGTTGACCGCACGCACCGACGAGGTCGACTTCGTCGTGGGTCTGGAC
This sequence comes from Gordonia otitidis NBRC 100426, assembly GCF_000248075.1. Lineage (GTDB taxonomy): Bacteria > Actinomycetota > Actinomycetes > Mycobacteriales > Mycobacteriaceae > Gordonia > Gordonia otitidis. The sequence continues at coordinate 9,581 of NZ_BAFB01000236.1, forward strand.
GCGGGAGCCGACGACTACGTGGGAAAGCCGTTCCGCCTGGCCGAACTGTTGGCACGCGTTCGGGCGCTGCTGCGGCGCAGGCAGACCGTCGACGTCGTCCTCAACGGTGGCGACATCCAACTGGACGCCCGCGGGCGTCGGGTCCTGGTCAACGGCGAAGACCTGGTGCTGGCCAACCGCGAGTTCGACCTGCTGCGCTTCCTCATGGAGCGAGCGGGCCAGGTGGTGTCGCGCGACGAGATCCTCACGGAGGTGTGGGGATCGGCGGACCTGCGCTCGTCGAAGACCCTCGACATGCACATCTCCTGGCTGCGTCGCAAGATCGGCGACGACCGCCGCGATCGACCCCGACACATCGTCACCGTGCGCGGCGTCGGTTTCCGCTTCGACGCCTAGCGCAGCATGGTTGGCAGACAGCACGGCATGCCCGGAACAGTGACCTGATGCGCCGTCGGATTCTCTACACGATGATCGCCATGCTGGTGGCGGTCGGTGCGCTGCTGGGAATCCCACTCAGCGTCGTCGCGTGGTGGTGGGTGGCCGACAGTGCACATCAGTCGATGGATTCACGTCTGAAGACGATCTCGGATCAGATCATCCGACAGGCCGAGATGGGTGAGCACCTCGACGGCTCCGTCATCGACTCCGAGTCGATCCGGCTCGTGCTTCCCGAGGACGGCAGACTCACACTCCGATATCACGGACGTGACGGGAAGATGAGCAGCACGTCGATCGGCTCCGACATCAACGGGAAGACGATGTCCGACTCGATCGGCCTCGGTGCTGCGGGCTCACTGATCCTCGAGATACCCATGGACGCTGTGCGCAGCGATCAGCTCGCGGCGGTCGGCATCGTCTGCATCGTGGTCGCAGGCTCCATGGCAGCGGGGACCGTGGCCGCAGCGGTGACCGCC
>NZ_BAFB01000235.1 GCF_000248075.1 Gordonia otitidis NBRC 100426
TACGAGTATCGGTTGGTACACCTGGAACACGCTCAATCCGCCGAAATCGTCGACCGGCTCGCGGGTCGCGGGAATCGAGGCGAGCACGACCGACGCGACGACCGGTAGCAACACCGTCCAGATCACGACACCCGGATTGCGGGCCAACAGCCGCGCCTCGGAACCGATCATCGCTGTTGTGGCGCTCATCGTCGTACTCCTTCTGTGTCGTCGGTGTCGGCATCTGCATGTGTGAGCGCGAGGAACGCGTCGTCGAGGTTCGGTTGGTCGACGCGGAGTTTGCGGCACGCGACACCGCTCTCGTGCAGCGCGATGATGACCGCCGAGGCGACGTTGTCGGTGCCCGTGACCAGAACCCGCTCGCCGGACCGCTCGACGCGGTGGACGTCGGGCAGCGTGCCGAGTGCCGCGACGTCGACCGCAGACGTCGGGATGAACGACATCCGCTGGTCGGCCTGGACCGATGTGGCGAGGTCAGCGGGTGTGTCGAGCGCGACGACACGTCCTGCGTCGATCACGGCGACGCGGTCACACAGACGTTCGGCCTCCTCCATGAAATGGCTGACCAGGAGGAGGGTCACGCCGGTGTCCTTGAGGTCTTCGAGCAGGCCCCACACCTCGCGACGGGCAGTCGGGTCGAGCCCGGTCGTCAGCTCGTCCAGGATGGCCACCTTCGGATTGCCGATCAGGGCCAGGGCCACCGAGAGCCGCTGTTTCTGTCCGCCGGACAATCTGGCGAAAGAGGTGCGTTCGTGTCCCCTCATGCCCAGGCGATCGAGCAGTTCACGCCAGTCGCGTGGGTGAGAGTAGAAACCGGCATACAGCCGCATGGCCTCCCCGACGGTCTGTTTGTCGGGCAGGCGCGACTCCTGCAGTTGGATGCCGAGCGATTCCCGCAGCCCCCGCTCCTGAGCAGCGGGGTCGAAACCGGCGACGCGCACACGGCCGCCGTCACGCATGCGAAGGCCGCCGATACATTCGACCGTGGTGGTCTTTCCCGCACCGTTGGGGCCGAGGATGCCGAAGATCTCGCCTTCTGCGACCTCGAAGTCGACGCCCCGCACGACCTGTTTGTCGCCGTAGCTCTTTGTTAGTCCCGCAACCTCGATCATTGCCATGCATACAACGATCGCGGTCGGCCGCCGCGAACGAATCCACCGCTCGACTACTTCTTCGTCAGCCGATCGGTGGACTCCGCGAGATCAGCCAAGCGCTTGCTAGGCTGAGCGGGTGGCGACGCGTAACGGGTCAACCAGGCGGGACGAGTTGTTGGCGACGGCCGGCCGCATGTTCGCGGAGCAGGGATTACGGTCGACGACGGTTCGCGATATCGCCGACGCCGCGGGAATACTCTCCGGCAGCCTCTATCACCATTTCGATTCGAAGGAGTCGATGGTCGACGAGATCCTGCGCAGCTTTCTCGATTCGCTGTTCACGCGGTACCAGGAGATCGCCGGGGCGGACATGTCGGCAACCGAGACGTTGCGCGAACTCGTCGTGACGTCATTCGAATCGATAGGCGCACAGCGCAATGCGGTCGCGATCTATCAGGACGAGGCGAAACATCTTGCAGGACAAGAGCGTTTCACCTACATCAACGAGCGCAATGTCGAATTCCGCGAACTCTGGCATTCGGTGCTGGCCCGCGGGGTCGCCGACGGCGAGTTCCGGTCAGACCTCGACATCGAGTTGGTCTACCGCTTCCTGCGTGACACGGTCTGGGTCGCGGTCCGCTGGTACCGACCCGGCGGATCGCTCTCCGTCGACGACATCGCCAAGCAGTATCTCTCCATCGTGCTCGACGGCATCCTTCCATGCTGAGCCCATCCCTTCCGCGTTGCGTCGCCATCGGGGGCCTTCCACTTACTTGGACGACCTAGTAATTTGAGGTGCAGCCAGTAGTACGAAGGGAAACACCGTGAGTTCAGGATTCAGCGAGTCCACCCAGACGGCAGTTGCGAGTGCGCGCAGCAACACGATCAGCGACATGCTGCACCGGACGGCGGCGCGTGCGCCCGACAAGACCGCGATCATGGACGGCGACGTCCGTCTCACCTACAGCGAATTCGACGCCGCGGTCAATCGTTGCGCCCATGCGTTGACCGCGCGCGGCCTCGGCCGCGGTGACCGACTCGCGCTCATCAGCCACAACTCATGGCAGTTCGCGGTGCTCAACTTCGCGTGCGCACGGATCGGCACGATCCTGGTACCCATCAACTTCGGGCTCGGTGTCTCCGAGATCGCCTACATCCTCGACCACAGCGGAGCGTCGGGCATCGTCGCAGAGGACACGCTCGGGGAGACCGTCATCGAGGCGATCTCCGCAGCCGGTACCCCGGTCGAGATCCGCGGGTGGATCGCACTCGCGGGAACGCAGGCACCCGACGGGTGGGAGCACGTCGAAGAGTGGATGACCGCGGGCGATGCCACACCACCGGACATCCTCGTCGGCGACGACGAGCCGGTGCGGATGATGTACACCTCGGGGACCGAATCGCGGCCCAAAGGTGTTCTGCTGTCGAGTAAGTCGCTCATGACGCAGTACGTATCGTGCATCGTCGACGGCGGAATGGAAGGGGTCGACGTCGAGATCCACGCCCTGCCGATGTATCACTGCGCCCAGTTGGACTGCTTCTTCTCCACCGACGTCTATCTCGGGGCGACGAGCATCATCCTGCCTGCGCCCGACGCGGCCACTATCCTCGCGACCATCGAGTCCGAACGCGTGACCAAGCTGTTCTGTCCGCCGACGGTGTGGATCTCGCTGTTGCGACACCCCGATTTCGACACCCGCGATCTGTCCTCGCTGCGCAAGGGGTACTACGGTGCCGCTGCCATGCCCGTCGAGGTGCTGCGTGAACTCGCGCGCCGCCTGCCCGACGTTCGGCTGTGGAACTTCTACGGACAGACCGAGATGTCGCCGCTGGCAACGATTCTCCAGCCGCATGAACAGCTCGATCGAGCCGGCTCCGCGGGCCGCGCCTCGCTCAACGTGGAGACGCGGGTCGTCGACGACGACGACAATCCGGTGCCCGTAGGAGAGGTGGGCGAGATCGTGCACCGCAGTCCGCACGCGGCGCTCGGCTATTACGCGGACGACGACAAGACCGCCGAGGCCTTCCGCAACGGGTGGTTCCACTCCGGCGATCTCGGAGTGATCGACAAGGACGGCTACCTCTCCGTTGTCGACCGCAAGAAGGACATGATCAAGACGGGCGGCGAGAACGTCGCGTCCCGCGAGGTCGAAGAGGCGATCTACCTACACGACGCCGTCGCCGAGGTCGCGGTCTTCGGTGTGCCGCACCCGAAGTGGATCGAGGCCGTCACCGCCGTCGTCGTTCCCAAAGACGGAGTCGACGTCACCGAGGCGGACATAGCCGAGCACCTCGCCGCGATCCTCGCGCCCTACAAGCGTCCGAAGTTCGTCGTGTTCGCCGAGGCCCTACCGAAGAATCCGTCGGGCAAGATCTTGAAGAAGAACCTGCGAGTGGAGCACGCCGACATCGCCGCCGACTAATGATCGGCGGCGATGTGCGGGCGTCGGTGTAGGTCCTCCCGAATCGTCAGTGTCCGGTGGTGAAGCGCTGGCGGCGGTGCTTGGGTTCGTCGATCTCGTCGACGAACGCGAGCGCGAAGTCGGCGCCGGAGATCTCCGAGCTGCCGTCCTCCTTCGTCACGAGGAGGTCGCCACCTGTCCGATATGAGCCGGTGGCCTCACCCGGTGCGAACGAACCGAACAGCGCGGCGGGGGAGACGTAGAACCAGTCCAGTTCATCGGGGCTCGTGCGCAACGCCTCGAGGACCTTGGCGTGCGAGAGCGCTTCGGGCTTCCAGTCGTCGTGGAAGTCCGGCGTGTCGACGAGTCGGGGACCGCCGTCGCTGACCAACGCACTGCCCGCACCACCGACGACGCCGAGTCGGGCGTTGTGGGCGATGGCGGCCCTGGTGATCTCGGGGACCAGCTCGACCAGCGGCTTTCCGTCGACATCGGCGCCATGCACGGCGACGACGATGACGTCGGCATCGCGTGCGGCCTGCTCGACGGTCGCCGAGTCGGCGAGTGAGCCGGTCTCGTAGGTGACCCCGTCGACGGGCTCGGCGGGCGCTCCACTACGGCTGTACGACGTGACGTGGTGCCCGCGCTTGACGGCCTGCGCCGCGATGTGTCCACCGGCGTACCCGGTGCCTCCGAAGATGACGATGTTCTGTGTGCTCATGTTCGGGAGAACTGCCGGACCGCGGTCCGGTATTCCCGGATCCGGGAGTTCCGCCCACACCGATTTCGGAGCCGTCGATTCAGCAGAGCACGAACTTCAGCGGAGAACGAAGGGATTGCCCGTCGGTGCGCCCGTGTTGATCCAGACGCTCTTGGTCTCGAGGTAGTCGTGTATTGCTGAGATGCCGTTCTCGCGGCCGAGGCCCGAATCCTTGACCCCGCCGAACGGCATCATGTAGCTGACGGCCCGATAGGTGTTGACCCACACGGTGCCCGACTCGATCGCCTCGGCCATGCGGAACGCCCGTCCCATGTCCGAGGTCCACACGCCGGCGCCGAGTCCGTACCGCGAGTCGTTGGCGATCGCGACCGCATCTTTCTCGTCGTCGAATCGGATCACCGAGAGCACGGGTCCGAAGACCTCTTCCTGCGCGATGCGCGAGGAGTTGTCGACGCCGGTGAAGATCGTCGGTTCGACGAACCAGCCGTCGCCACACTCGGGCCGGGTGGCCGCCGCGCCACCCAGACGTAGTCGTGCACCTTCGGCTTTCGCGATGTCGATGTAGGAGAGGACCTTCTCGTACTGGTCGCGGGTGGTGACCGGGCCGACCTGGGTGTCCGGGTCGGCGGGGTTGCCCATACGTGCCGTCTTCGAGAGTTCGACGACGCGAGCCACCACCTGGTCGTGGATCGACGACTGGACCAGTAGACGCGACCCGGCGATGCAGGTCTGTCCCGTCGCGGCGAAGATCCCCGACACCGCCCCGTTGACCGCGGCGTCGATGTCGGCGTCGTCGAAGACGATGTTGGGTGACTTGCCGCCGAGTTCGAGGCCGACGTGTTTGACGCCGCGTGCAGCCTGCTCTCCGATGCGACGGCCGGTGGCGTCTGATCCGGTGAAGCTCACCTTCCGGACGAGTGGATGGTCGACGAGCGGGCTGCCGACCTCGGCGCCGAATCCGGTCACGACATTCACCACTCCTGGCGGAAGACCGGCATCCTCCAGCAGCGCAACGAATTCCAGCGTCGAGGCGCTCGTGTGCTCGGAGGGTTTGATCACCACCGTGCAACCCGCGGCGAGGGCGGCGGCCAACTTCCAGGTGAGCAGCAGCAGCGGCGAGTTCCACGGGGTGATGATGCCGACGACGCCGACCGGGGACGTCGTCGTGTACGCGAAGTACCCCTTCTTGTCCAGTGGCACAACCGATCCCTCGATCTTGTCGGCCAGGCCGCCGTAGTAGCGGAACCATTCCGGGATGTAGGCGGTCTGGCCCGACATCTCGGCGAACAGCTTGCCGTTGTCGCGTACCTCGGTGTGTGCGAGCTCTGCGCTGTGCTCGGCAATGGCGTCGG
>NZ_BAFB01000234.1 GCF_000248075.1 Gordonia otitidis NBRC 100426
CGTGACCACGATCTCGCACCGCGACGAATCGTCCAGTACCGAACCGACAACGGGGAGATCTTCGACGTTCCGTTCGCCGACGACGCCGAGGTCCCGTCGAAGTGGCCGTGCAAGAACGGCATGGAGGGCACGATCCTCGAGGGTGCCGAGCCCGAAGAGAAGAAGGTCAAGCCCCCGCGCACCCACTGGGACATGCTGCTCGAGCGTCGTAGCGAAGAGGAGTTGGAGGTACTGCTCAACGAGCGCCTCGATCTTCTCAAGCAGCGTCGCCGCGGCGTCACTAACTGACCGGTCGATGCACTGATATAGACCACAGCATGAACCACTCAGCCGGGTGGAGTCCTCGGACTCCACCCGGCTGAGTGCTGTGTACAAGGTCTGCTGCTGTCGTCACACCATAGGTGTCGTCGATCAGTCCCGCGCGTGCACGCCCTTCTTGTGCAGACGGCTCTCGACGCCCCAGCGTGCGACGCTGACGAACGCTTCAGCCATCACGCCGCCGCTCATCTTCGACGTCCCGACCTCGCGCTCGGTGAAGGTGATCGGCACTTCGCGGACGTCGTATCCGGCCTGGATCGTGCGCCACGCCAGATCGATCTGGAAGCAGTATCCCGCTGACTCGACGGTGTCGAGCTCGATGGTCTCGAGGACGACACGGCGGTACGCCCGATAGCCCGCGGTGATGTCATGAACATTCGTTCCCAGCGCCACGCGCGCGTACGTGTTCGCGCCCCTGGACAACACCTCGCGGTACTTGGGCCAGTTCACCAGTTTGCCGCCGGCCACATACCGCGATCCGATGGCGAGGTCGGCGCCGTCGTTCACCGCATCGAACAAGCGGTACAACTGCTCAGGCGCATGGCTGCCGTCTGCGTCCATCTCGACGATGACGGCGTAATCGCGCTCGAGCCCCCACGCAAAGCCGGACAGGTAGGCCTTGCCCAGCCCGTCCTTCTCCACGCGGTGCATCACGTGAATTCGACGTCGGTCATCAGCGGCCGCGAGGTCGTCGGCCACGTCGCCGGTACCGTCGGGACTCGAATCGTCGACGATCAGGATGTGAGCGCCCGGCATGGCCGCCTGTACCCGCGTGACAATCCTCGGCAGGTTCTCGCGCTCGTTGAACGTGGGGATGACGACAAGGGAACGTGATCCGTCCGATGCGACGATCCGACCCTCGTCTTCACTGGTCGCACGCTCGCTACCCGTTGTCACCACGCTCCTCCGACTCCCTTGCATCGCCCTTCGCGGCCGGTGTTGCACCGACGCCGGCCCCGCGAGGCCCGAGAGTGAACCTATAACGACGCGCCAGAACGACCAAAAGCCCGCCCACCGTCACCACGACGATGATCCACCGTGGCCACGCACCGAGAACGGTCGCCACGGTCTTGGCCGAGTGCAACGGTAAGCGATCTGCCAGCACCGCAGGGGTGAACACGCCCGATTCACGACTGATCGAGCCGTCGGGTTCGATGATCGCGCTCACACCGCTGGTGGCGGCGACGACCACAGCCCGACCGTGCTCGACGGCGCGAAACTGCGACATGGCCAGCTGCTGGTACGTCATGTCCGTCTTGCCGAAGGTGGCGTTGTTGGTCGGTACGTACAGAATCCGGGCGCCGTCGTCGACCGCAGCCTTCGCGGATCGGTCGAATGCGATCTCCCAACAGGTCGACACACCGACGGTCACCTCGCCGGAGCGTCCCGGGACTCGGACGACCGAGGACCCGGTCCCCGGACGAAAGTTGCCCGCCATCGACGCGTACGACGAGAACATGCTGAAGAACGGGCGCCACGGCAGGTACTCGCCGAATGGCTGCACAATGTGCTTGTCGTAGCGGGCAACCGGCCCGTGCGCGCCATCCCAGACCAGGACCGTGTTGGTCGGTCGCCCGTCGGAGTTCATCATGAGCGTCCCGACCAGTATGGGCGCGCCGACCGAGATCGACGCGTCGGTGATCTCCTGTGCGGCGTCGGCATTGGTCAGCGGCGAGATGTCCGAGGCGTTCTCCGGCCAGGCGACCACGTCGGGTTGTTCTGCACTACCCGCGCGCACCGCATCGGCGAGACGCATCGTCTCGCGGACATGGTTGTCGAGGACCGCCCTGCGCTGTGCGTTGAAATCGAGGCCGAGTCGCGGCACGTTCCCCTGAATGGCCGCAACCTGTACCGATGACGAGGCGACGTTACGGTCGAGTGTGTCGGGTGTCAGTGCGATCGCGGCTATCGGGCCGACGAGTGCCAACACCACCGCAATGGCCGCGGGACGTGCCACCGACCCGGTGTCACCGCATATCACCCGGGAGCCGAGAACGACGACCAACCACGCCACCGCCCCGCCCAGCAATGCGATCGCAGCCGACACCCCTGGCGCACCGAGTACGGATGCCAGCGGGAGCAGCGGTCCGTCTACCTGGCTGAAAGCTGCCCTTCCCCAGGGAAATCCGCCGAACGGGAATGACGAGCGCAGCGCTTCGAGAGTGACCCACGACAACGCAAACCACACCGGTGGGCACGGCAGTCTCATGGTCAGGACCGCGCAGACCCCGAAGAGCGCCGAGTAGACCGCGAGCACGATCGACAGCGCGATCCACGGGAGCGGACCGACGTACACGCCGATCCAGGGCAGCAATGGGATGAAGAAGGCAAGTCCGAACACGAAGCCGATGAGAGCTCCCGCCCGGGCCCGGATCGGCCCGGCCAGTGCGAGAAACAACATGCCCATGGAGATGACCGCCATGAACCACCAGTTACGTGGTGGAAAGGCCGACCACATGGCGACGCCCGCGAGGAGTGCGAGTCCCGCACGCAACAGCAGCGGCAACCATCGGCTGCCGGTCACCGTCGACCACCGACGATCGGAGTGGGGGCCGTCCGACGGTGCGTCGAGGGTCGTCGTCGACTCGTCGACGGCGACGGGGCTTCGGCCGGCGTCTCCCCTCTTGTCGGCGTTGTCGGCCGTGTCGCTGTCGTTCACCGTGTCACTCACAGATCAGTTGCTCTCGGCGCGGTAGATGTCCCGTCCACGATGGACCGTCCGGACACATCGCGGCAGCGGTCGGCCCGGCGACACATCGGGAAGGGCGGGCACACGGGAGCGCGGGTCGAGCGACCAGCGCTGCACGCTCTCGTGTGAGCCCGCCACGACGAGTTCCTCGGCCTCCCAGATCGCGAAACTCGCGGGGGCGCCGACGGACAGCGTGCCCGTCAGACCGTCGTTGACTCCTCCCGCACGCCACCCGCCGCGTGTCGAGGCAGCGAAGGCACCGCGCGCCGAGATGGCATTACGCGGGTGATTGTGGTGGACCGCGGCACGAACAGTCGCCCACGGATCGATGGGTGTGACCGGCGAGTCCGACGAAAACGAGAGCGCGACACCTGCTTTCGCGAGTGTGGCGAAATCGTTGAGTCGCGCCGCGCGCTCGTCGCCGAGTCGCTGGTCGTAGAGATCGCCTGGCGCTCCCCACGTGGCGTCGAATTGCGGTTGCATACTGGCGACGACGCCGCACGCCGCGAGCGTCTGCGCCTGCGCGGCGTCGACCATCTCGGCGTGCTCGATTCGATGCGCGCGTGATGCGATCGCCGGTGTTCCGAGTTCTGCGGCCAGGGCGTCGAGTGCACTCACCACCGCCGCTGTGGCCGCGTCGCCGATCACGTGGAAGCCGGCCTGCAGGCCGGCTTCGGTGCACGCCCGGAGATGGTCGAGGACGCTTTCCGGAGAGACGTAGTTGATGCCCGTCGCCTCCGGTGCGTCGTGGTAGGGCTCGCGCAGCCACGCCGTGCGCGAGCCGATCGCGCCGTCGACGAAGAGGTCTCCCGCGAGTGCGTCGGCCCCGGTGATCGCCACGAGTTCGCGTGCGTGCTCGGCGTTCTGCGCCGCCTGTCCCCAATACCGTCTGACCTCGACCGGATGCTCGAGGTCGGCGATGGCGAGGAAGTCGTCGAGACCACTGATGTCGGGTCCGCCGTTCTCGTGAATGGCCACGACACCCACTTCCGCGGCCGCATCGAGTGCGCGTCGCTGTGCCAGTGTGCGTGACCGAGCACTCACCAGCGCTCTCGCCGCTGCGCGCACCATGTGGTGGGCTTCGGCGACCAGAGGTTCATCCGGGTGGTAGCCCTGTGCTTCCGCCAACCCGACGACCAGTCGCCGCAGCGCAGTGGATGCGACGGCCGAGTGCTCGTCGACTCGGGCGAGGTAGACGGGGCGGTTGCCGACGACTTCGTCGAGCTCGGCTGTCGTCGGAAAGCGGCCGTCGGATTCCTCGGCGCCCGACCACGTCGAGTTGTCCCAGCCACAACCCCAGATGAGCTCGCCCTCCCCCAGCGTGGCGACGTTCTCGGCGATTCTGAGCAGGCAGTCCGTGCGTGAGACGGCGTCGTTGAGGGTCAGTCCGGTGAGTGCGAGGCCGGTGGATGTCAGATGTACGTGCGCATCGACGAAAGCGGGGGCGACGAAGCGGCCCTCGAGATCGGTGATGTCGGCGTCGGGATGGAGGGCTCGTCCCACCGCGTCCGCGCCCACCCAGGTCACCACGCCGTCGGTGACAGCGAGTGCGGTCGCGTCCGGGGTTGCAGAGGAATAGACGGCTCCACCCAGGAGCAGTTCGGTTGCCACGATTGTCCAGTGTGCCCCCTGCGGGGGTATCGATGTGTCAGTGCCCCCGGGGGAGCTGAGGCCGATCGGCCGACCAGCCGGTTGCCGCGTCGGAACTCTCCGCGGAATAGGTGGGATCGTCGACGACGGTTCCGTCGATCACTGTCCCGCGCCTCACTCCGGCGGCACCGTAGACACCTGCGCGATCCATCGCCGACATCATCGTGCGCGCGCCCAGTGCCGCCAACAGTGGCCGCAGGACACGGCGCGTCGGCGGCAACAGTGCGATCGTGCCGACCACGGTGGAGACCAGCCCGGGCAGGATCAGCAGGATCGACGAGGCCCCGACCACGGCGGTATCGGCGAGCGGAGTCCGGGCGTCGACCTCGTTGCGCGAGGCCCGGCGGAGTTCACCGAGCACCTTTCGGCCCTGCCAGCGCAGGATCAGAAATCCGACGAAGGAGGCCAGGAGGGTGATCAGGATCGCCCACGCGAAGCCCAGGGTCATCACCATGGCCACGAACACGGCGATCTCGATCACCAGGTAGACGAGGAAGTACGGGAAGCGCATTGCGGTGCCTTTCTGGTCCGGTGCGGGCGTGTCATGTGGCCCACCACCGCCCCGGAACTGTGCCATTCCTCCGTGTCAACGAACGAACGTCCGATTTTGCTCCCGGCCTACTCGGCCCGCCCCTCGATCTCGCCCTCGGCCTGTAGGTAGACCGACCGCAGCTGTGCGAGCATCTCAGCGGGCGGGGCCTCCCACAGCTCGCGGTCGACGGCTTCGAGCAGGCGCTCGGCGATACCGTGCAGAGCCCACGGATTCGACTGGTTCATGAACTCCTGATTGCGCTCGTCGAGCACGTAGGCCTCGGTGAGCTTCTCGTACATCCAGTCGGCGACCACGCCCGTGGTCGCGTCGTATCCGAACAGATAGTCGACGGTGGCTGCCATCTCGAAGGCGCCCTTGTAGCCGTGGCGCTGCATCGCGGTGATCCAGCGTGGGTTGACCACCCGCGCGCGGAAAACCCGACTCGTCTCTTCGGAGAGGGTGCGTGTGCGGACGGCGTCGGGGCGCGTCGAGTCACCGATGTAGGCCTCCGGGGACTGACCGGTCAATGCACGAACCGTCGCAACCATGCCGCCGTGGTATTGGAAATAGTCGTCCGAGTCGGCGATGTCGTGCTCACGGGTATCGGTGTTCTTCGCTGCGACCTTGATCCTGCGGTACGCCGAACGCATGTCGTCGACGGCTGCTACACCGTCGAGTTCGCGGCCGTAGGCGTAGCCGCCCCACTCGGTGTAGACACGCGCGAGGTCTTCGTCGCTGCGCCAGTCGCGGGAGTCGATCAGCTGCAGCAGTCCGGCCCCGTAGGTACCGGGTTTGGAGCCGAAGATCCGGGTCGTGGCGCGGCGTCGATCACCGTGGTCGGCCAGTGCCGCGCGCGCATGCGCCGCGACGAAGTTCTGCTCGTCCGGTTCGTCGGCCGACGCCGCGAGTCCGACCGCGTCGTCGAGCATCGTGACGACGTGGGGAAACGCGTCACGGAAGAAGCCGGAGATCCGGACCGTTACGTCGATACGGGGTCGACCGAGCTCGTCGAGGTCGATCAGTTCGAGTCCCCGGACCCGGCGCGAGGCCTCGTCCCAGACTGGCATCACCCCGAGCAACGCGAGGATCTCGGCGACGTCGTCCCCCGAGGTGCGCATCGCGCTGGTCCCCCACGCCGACAGCCCAACGGACGCCGGGTACTCACCGTGGTCGGTGAGATAACGCTCGAGGAGACTGTCGGCCATCGCACGCCCCGTCTCCCAGGCCAGCCGGGACGGGACCGCCTTGGGATCGACCGAATAGAAATTGCGACCGGTGGGCAGCACGTTGATCAGGCCACGTAGGGGCGAACCGCTCGGCCCCGCGGGAATGAATCCGCCGTCGAGGGCATGCAGAACACGGGGGATCTCTCCGGAGGTCTGTCGCAATCGCGGGACGACCTCGGTGGCGGCGAAACGCAGCACGTCCCCGACGGCCGTCGGATGCCCGGCGGCGGCGTTGTCGACGGCAGTCGACGACCAGTCCCCCTTCGCACAGACCGCTACGAGATCACGCGCGGTCGCTTCGACGCTGTCGACGTCGGTGCGCGCCGAGTCCGCCCCCTCGTCGAGTCCCAGTGCTTCGCGGAGGCCTGGCAGAGCCTCGGCGCCGCCCCACAACTGGCGCGCTCGCAGCATCGCGAGGACGAGGTCGACTTCGGCATCGTCGACCGGGGGCTCGCCGAGAACATGCAGTCCGTCGCGGATCTGGACGTCTTTGATCTCGCACAGCCAGCCGTCGACGTGCAGCAGCATGTCGTCGAAGACCTCCTCGTCCGGTCGCTCGGTCAATCCCAGGTCGTGATCCATCTTTGCCGCGGTCAGCAGTGTCCAGATCTGCTGCCGGATGGCGGGCAGTTTCGCCGGATCGAGTGTGGAGATGTTGGCGTGCTCGTCGAGGAGCTGCTCGAGACGTGCGATGTCGCCGTAGGACTCCGCCCTCGCCATCGGGGGGATCAGGTGGTCGACCAGTACGGCGTGCGCCCGACGTTTGGCCTGGGTGCCCTCACCGGGGTCGTTGACAAGGAAGGGATAGATGAGCGGGACGTCGCCGAGCGCGGCGTCGGTGCCGCACTGCGCCGACATTCCCAAGGTCTTTCCAGGTAGCCACTCGAGATTGCCATGCTTGCCGATGTGCACGATCGCATCGGCACCGAAACCGGGGATGTCGTGCACGTCTCCCGGCCGTCCTGCGAGCCACCGATACGACGCCAGATAGTGGTGCGATGGCGGAAGGTCAGGATCGTGGTAGATCGCGACGGGGTTCTCCCCGAATCCCCGGGGCGGCTGGACCATGATGGCGACGTTGCCGAATGTCAGTGCAGCCACGACGATCTCGCCATCCTTGTGCACCGACCGGTCGACGAACAGGTCGCCGGGAGCGGGACCCCAGTGTTGCTCGACTGCTCCGCGCAATTCGTCGGGCAACGTGGCGAACCACTGTACGTAGTCGGCGGCGGACACCCGTATCGGGTTGGCTGCCAACGACTCTTCGGTGAGCCAATCGGCGTCCTGACCACCACGGTCGATGACGGCGTGGATCAATGCGTCCGAATCATCTTCTGCCAGTCCGGGAATGGCTTCGGGACCCGATTCGGCGCCGATGTCGTAGCCTGCGGCGCGCAGTGCATGCAACAGTCGCACCAAGCTCCGAGGGGTGTCGAGGCCGACGGCATTGCCGATCCGCGCGTGCTTCGTCGGATATGCCGACAGCATGAGGGCCACTCGACGATCGGCGGGGTGAATATGACGTAATCGGGCGTGCGACACAGCGATTCCCGCGACGCGGGCACAGCGCTCGGTGTCGGGTTGATACCAGGGCAGCCCGTTGTCGTCGAACTCCTTGAACGAGAACGGGACGGTGATGATCCGACCGTCGAACTCCGGGACGGCCACCTGGGTCGCGACGTCGAGTGGCGAGAGTCCGTCGTCGTTGGCGTCCCAATCGGCACGGGGTCCGGTGAGGCACAGTCCCTGCAGGATGGGGACATCGAGCGCGGCCAGGCGCTCGATGTTCCACGCCTCGTCATCTCCACCCGCTGAGGCGGTGGCCGGCGTGGCCCCACCGGCTGCGAGAACGGTGACCACAAGCGCGTCCGCGGTGGCCAGCAGTTCGACGAGATCGTCGGGTGCCGTGCGCAGCGACGCGCAGAAGATCGGGAGCGCCCGTGCGCCGCGGTCCTCGATGGCGGCGCACAGCGCGTCGACGTAGCGTGTGTTGCCCGCCAGGTGCTGAGCCCGGTAGTAGAGCACACCGATCACCGGCGCAGTTTCGGGAACCGCAGACGTCGGTTCGCGTTCGAGGATTCCCCACCCCGGGGTCTGCACGGGCGGTTCGAACCCGTGGCCGGTCAGCAATACCGTGTCCGAGAGGAAGTGGTGCAGATTGGTGAGGTTGGGCACGCCGCCGAACGCGAGATAGTTGTGAGCGTCGGCGGCCACGCCCGCGGGCACCGTCGACAACGCCATCAGGTCGGGATCTGGCTGCTGCTCTCCGGAGAGCACGACGACGGGCTTGCCCACCGCGAGGACGGCGTCGAGCCCCTCCTCCCACGCGCGGCGCCCGCCGAGAATCCGGACGACGGTGAGATCTGCATCGGCGACCATTCCGGGAACGTCGTCGAGGAGTACCCGGGACGGATTGGCAACGCGATAGTGCGCCTCGCAGGCGTCGGCGGTGATGAGGTCGGTGTCCGACGTGGACAGCAGCAGGATCATCGAAACTCCTCAGGCCTCAGTGCTCGCGCGGAGGCAGACGGGACAGGTCCGAGGTGGCAGGTCTGGCTTCGCAGGAGTTGCGGACTCTCGCGTCACAGTGGCGCGACCGCGCCGGAATCTCACCGGCTTCCACGCACCTCGTGCAGCTCAGCCTAGTGCAGCACGACGGGCGACAGCCCCGCACGTCTACCGAGCCGTCCGCGCACCGGCTCGACACCTACCCTGGATGGTGTGACCGACCCCGACGCCCCTTCGAGTTGCGCCATACCCGGTGGTGCCGGAGCTGATGTCTCCGCTGATCGGGCGGGGTCGACGCCTGCGCGCTCGACCTCCGATCGTTGTCCCGGAGTGTTCGCCCCGCATGCTGCCGCCGACGGTGCACTGGCACGGATCCGGTTGCTCGGTGGGGCGATCACCCCGGAGCAACTCGCGACGCTCGCGCGGGTGTCGGCGGACCACGGCGACGGGTTCATCGATCTGACAGCGCGAGCCAATGTGCAACTGCGCGGAATCACCGACGTCGACGCCGTCGCGAGCGAACTCGTCGACGCCGGACTGGTACCGAGCACCACCCACGAGAAGGTTCGCAACATCGAGGTCAGCCCGTTCACCGGCAGGGTGGGCGGGCTGCTGGACCTCCGGCCGGTGGTCCGTCGGCTCGACGAGGCACTGCGTGACGACGCCGAGCTCTCCGCCCTCTCCGGGCGTTTTCTGTTCGGTCTCGACGACGGTCACGCCGACATCGCGCGCGGCAACTGCGACGTCTGCGCGTATGCGCGCTCGGCAGCAGACGGTTCGGTCACGGTCGACATCCTCATCGACGGCGAGGATGTCGGTTCCGTCGGGAGCCCGGTCGATGTCATCGGTGCGCTGCTCGCGGTGGCACACGATCTGCTCGACATCGCGCCCGGCGCCTGGCGTGTGTCGGATCTGGCGCCGCGCGAGCGCTCCGCGCTGATCGAACGTAGTCGACGGCGGCTTGACGAGGCACACGCACAGGATGGGCACGCACAGGATGGGCACGCAGAAGGAGTGCTCGCCGACGACAGGGTGGCCATCGAGGCCGCTGCTCCCCGGGTGGGTTGGTTCGATCAGTCCGATGGGAACGTGTTGCTCGGAGCCGTCGTCGAACTCGGACGGCTACCCGCCCGGCTCGCCGAGTTCATCGCGGCGGTGGGGGCTCCGGTCGTGTTCACCCCCGATCGTGAGATCCTCATCTGCGATCTCGGTGAAGGTGTCGCCGAGACCGTGGTCCGCGTGCTCGCGCCGATGGGACTCATCTTCGACGCCTCGTCACCGTGGACACAGGTGAGCGCGTGTGCCGGGGCGCCGGGTTGCGCTCACGGCCAGGCCCCCGTTCGAGTCGATGCCGTGGCGCGGGTGGAGTCGGGCGGTCCGGTCGCAGAACGCGAACACTGGGTGGGGTGCGACCGCGGATGCGGATCACCGCCGCAGCCGCACCGTCGAGTCGAGGCCACCGAATCGGGGTATCGGGCTACCCGTCGGTGAAGGTGTAGTCGGACAACGCGAACGTGTCCTGTGCCGTGACCGCCTCGCGCACCGACGTCGGACGGAACAATGGTGTCTCGCCTTTGCTGTTGAACCAGTAGGACCTCGACGACGCGCAGTTGCCGAGCGCGAACACCGAATCGGCGATTCTCGTCGTCATCTCGTCGTAGAAGCGCGAGTTGGCCGACTCTGTCACCTCGAACGTTCGCGCGCCGCGTCGCGACACCTCGCCGAACAGACGTGAGATGTGCCGCATCTGACACTCGACCGTGGTGAACCACGACAACCCGACCCAGGAGTACGGGCCGGCAGAGTTGAGGAAGTTGGGGAAGTACGGCATGGATACACCCTCGTATGCCTGAAATGCCGTGTCGCGCCACCACTTACCGAGGTTGCGACCCTCTCGTCCGATCACCTCGATCGCCGGCAGATTCTTCTCCCATACGTCGTAACCGGTAGCGAGGAGCAGCACGTCGACCGGTGTCTTGCGACCGTCGCGCGTGACGATCCCGTCGCGCTCGATGTGATCGATTCCGGCAGTCTCCAGGTGAACGTTGTCCCGGCCGAATGCGCGGTAGTAGTCGTTGGAGACCGTCGGACGTTTACAGCCGTAGTCATAAGACGGTGTCAGTGCCTGCCGGATCCCCCGGTCGCGCACCTGGGCGAAGCGGAACAGGGCGGCCAGCTTCTTGGCGCTGTCGTTGAGGGCACGGAACCGACGGTACTTCCACATGGCGATCAGCATGAGGATCTCCTGGGTCACGTCGGTGACCCAGCGAACTGCACGTTGAGTAGCGGGCACGCGACGGAATACCTCACGCATTGCTGCGGGGATCGGTAGATCGAGTTTCGGCATCACCCACATGGGAGTCCGTTGATAGACCGTGAGGTCACCGATCACCGGGGCTAGTTCGGGGATCACCTGCACCGCCGTCGAACCAGTGCCGATCATCGCCGCACGCTTACCCGTGAAGTCGTACTCGTCATCCCACCGTGCGGTGTGCACGATGTGTCCTTCGAAATCTTCGAGGCCGGGGATGTCGGGCGCGGCCGGTTGCGACAGAAAGCCTGTGGCGCACATCAGGAAGCGCGTGGTGAGTGTCTCGCCGTCGGCAAGTGTCACTTGCCACATCGACGCATCCTCGTCCCATGTCGCGCCCTCGACTGTGGTGTTGAAACGCATGAACCGCCGGATGTCGTACTTGTCGGCCACGTCGAGCGCATACTGCTTCAGCTCGGAACCCGGCGCATAGAGCTTGGACCAGTTCGGGTTCGGCTCGAACCAGAAGGAGAACGTCGGCGACGGAACGTCGACTGCGAGTCCAGGGTAACGATTCACATGCCATGTCCCGCCGAGATCGTCCTCGCGGTCGAGGATCAGGATGTTCTCGAATCCGAGTCGTGTGAATTGAATTGCCGAACCGATTCCCCCGAAACCCGCGCCGACGATGATGACGTCATGTTGCGGTGCGGTCATGGTGGACAACGCTACCCCATGAAACATCACCACGTCATGGGTCCTTCGGCGGTGATTCTGGCCTATCGTCGTCGACATGGACATTTCCGGAGCACGTGTTCTTCTGACCGGTGCCAGTGGCGGCATCGGTCACGCTCTCGCCGAATCTCTCGCGGCCCGCGGAGCTCGACTGATATTGAGTGGGCGGCGCGTAGAGACGGTCGAGGTACTGGCGAACAGGTTGTGCGGCACTGCAATTGCGGTCGATCTCGCCGAAGCTGACGGACCGCAACGCCTCGTGGCCGCGGCTGGGCGCGTCGATATCCTGGTCGCCAACGCCGGTCTGCCTGCGTCGGGTGAAGTCACCGACTATTCGATCGGCGACATCGACAGGGCACTCGCCGTCAACCTGCGCGCACCTATCATTCTGGCGAAACTGGTTGCAGAACAGATGATCCCACGCAACCAGGGTCAGCTCGTGTTCATGTCCTCCCTCTCAGGGAAGTCGGCATCCGCCAAGACCGCCCTGTACAACGGAACGAAGTTCGGAATCCGGGGCTTCGCTCTCGGACTACGAGAAGATCTGCGGCCCTACGGAATCGGTGTGTCGTCTATTTTTCCCGGACCGGTTCGTGATGCAGGGATGATCGCCGACTCCGAGGTGCGATTGCCGCGGCTCGGTACACGGACATCGGCTCAAGTGGCGCGAGCAACCGTCAACGCCATCGAGCGAAATCGGGCAGAAATCACTGTCGCGCCATGGGGATTGCGGGCCGCGACCTTCATGGGGGCGTTGGCACCGGACACGGCGGCTCGGTTGGCGCGCCTGTCGGGTAGTGACAAAGTGGT
>NZ_BAFB01000233.1 GCF_000248075.1 Gordonia otitidis NBRC 100426
TCGTGACCTTCACCGGCTCCACTCAGGTCGGTCGCATGGTGATGTCCCAGGCCGCGACGAACGGTACGCGCGTACAACTCGAGCTCGGCGGCAAGGCTCCGTTCGTCGTGTTCGACGACGCCGATCTCGATGCCGCGATCCAGGGTGCCGTGGCCGGAGCCCTCATCAACGCCGGTCAGGACTGCACGGCAGCCACACGCGCGATCGTCTCGCCGTCGCTCTACGACGACTTCGTGTCGGGCGTCGCCGACGTCATGGCGTCGGTGCGGGTCGGCGATCCCCGCGATCCCGAGACCGACATGGGCTCACTCATCTCGCTCGCGCACCGCGACAAGGTCGCGGGCATGGTGGAACGCGCACGCTCCGCCGGCGCGCGAGTGGTGACCGGTGGGGTGCTCCCCGACGGTCCCGGCAGCTTCTATCCGCCCACGCTCATCGCCGACGTTGCCGAAGACTCCGAGATCTACCGCGACGAGGTCTTCGGTCCGGTGCTGACCGTCTCGAGCTTCACCGACGACGACGACGCGCTGCGTCGCGCCAACGACACCGTCTACGGGCTCGCGGCGTCGGCCTGGACACGTGACGTCTATCGCGCGCAGCGGGCGAGCCGGGAGATCACGGCAGGCTGCGTGTGGATCAACGACCACATCCCGATCATCAGCGAGATGCCGCACGGTGGCGTGGGGGCGTCGGGTTTCGGCAAGGACATGTCGACCTACTCGCTCGACGAATACCTGACCGTCAAGCACGTGATGAGCGACATCACCGGTGTCGCTCGGAAGCCTTGGCACCGAACGGTGTTCACCAACACCGGAGAGGCGCAGTCATGAGTGGGGCATGGGCTACCGAGCCCACGGCGCGCGGAGCAGCCGTGGTCGCCTCGGCCGCGCCGTCGTCGTATTGGCTTGATCGGGACGACCGTCCCGCGCCGCGTCCGCGCGTGCTCGGAGAGGTCACCGCCGATCTTGTCGTGGTCGGCGGTGGTTTCACCGGACTGTGGACCGCGGTGCAGGCGGCGGAGCGCAATCCGGGCCGTCGTATCGTGCTCGTCGAACGCGACCGCATCGCCGAGCACGCGAGTGGACGCAACGGGGGGTTCTGCTCGGCGAGTCTGACCCACGGGCTGGGAAACGGCATGGAGCGTTTTGCCGACGAACTCCCCACGCTGTTGCGCCTCGGCCACGAGACACTCGACGAGATCGACGCAGCGATCCGTAGGCACGGTATCTCCGCAGACGCCGAGCGGACCGGGGAACTGGACTTCGCCAACTTCGACTGGCAGGCAGCCGAATTGGCGGAGTACGCCGACTCGGCGAAACAACTCGGCGAAGACCTGCCGCTGCTGACGCAGGCACAGGCGCGTGAGCGCGTCGACTCGCCGATGGTCGCTGGTGCGGTATTCGATCCCGACGTGATCATGCTCGATCCGGCTCGGTTGGCCTGGGGTCTCGCCGACGCCGCAGAGCGTCTCGGCGTGCAGATTTTCGAACAGTCGGAGGTCTCCGGCATCACCGGTGAGGGCGAGGCGCTGCGGCTCACCACGGGCCTCGGTGAGGTCGTCGCCGACCGTGCGGTGCTCGCGACGTCGGCGAGCCCGTCGTTGGTCCGGCGACTGAGGCTCTACACCGTCCCCGTCTGGGACTACGCGATCATGACCGAGCCACTGTCCGCCGAGCAGCTCGACTCGATCGGCTGGGCGGGCCGGGAGGGGCTCGCCGACTCGGGGCCGCGGTTCCACTACTTCCGACTGACGGCCGACAACCGGATCCTGTTCGGCGGGTGGGATGCGCTGTACCACTACGGCTCCGACGACTCGCCACGCCACCAGCAGGAGCCGCGCGAGTTCGCGCTACTCGGCGAACACCTGTTGCAGATGTTCCCGCAAATCGAGGGCATCCGTGCAAGTCACGCGTGGGGCGGGGCGATCGACACCTGCTCGCGGTTCTGTGCGTTCTGGGACCGCTCGTACGGCGGGCGCGTCGTGACCGCGGTCGGGTTCACCGGACTGGGCGTGGGGGCTTCCCACTTCGCCGCTGCGACGGCACTCGACCTCGTCGACGGTGCGGACACCGAGCGCACGCGCCTGAACATGGTGCGCTCCAAGCCGATCCCGTTCCCGCCGGAACCCTTGCGCGCGTTCGGCATCAACATGACCCGACGCGAGCTGGCACGCAGTGAGCGTCGTCGGGGTAAGCGTGGTGTGTGGCTGACGGTGATGGACAAGATCGGGCTGGGCTTCGACAGCTGATCGGAGTAGGTGCTGAAGGGCGTACCCGACGAGCTGCGACGACGCCGCGCCACCCGCGCGCGGCTATGTGGCAAGCAGTTGAGCGACGCCCGCGTCATAGGTGGTGACGGCGAAGTCGGGGAAAGCGCGCGTGAACTTGTCGGAGACGAAGATGGTGTCAACCGCGTAGCGCGGCAGCAACTCCCACAGTTCGCGGGCGTTCTTGCTGAACAGTCGCCCCAGAGCGAAGACGGGCACCGGTAGCACCGTGTACTTGTTCTCGTGTCCGCTCGCCCGCGTGGTGAGGTCGATCAGCTGTGCATAGGTGCGACGGTTGTCGTCGACGGGCAGATGCCATGTCTGTCCGTACGCCGACTCGGTGTTTCCGATCAGGGCCATCGCGCGGCTGGCGTCCGGAGTCCAGATGAGTGTGCGCAGTGTGTCGTCGCGGACGGGTACGAGCGCCCTCTTGTGCTGAGCGATTCGGTCGAAAACCAGTGCGTTGGTGAAACTCTGGGTTTTCCCAGGCCCGTAGAACTCGGGCGCGCGACAGATCACGGCGTCTACGGTCCCGGCATCCATGGCGTCGAGCAACATGGTTGCCGTCTTGGCGCGGGTACGTCCTTTGCTCCCCGAAGGCCGGAACGTGGTGTCCTCCGTCTGCGGCTCGCTGGTCATCGGATACATGTAGGTGTTGTCGAAGAAGACGAGTCTCGTGCCGTGACGGACGCACGCGTCGATGACGTTGCCCATCATCACCGGGAACCGTCGGGCCCACATCTCCGAATCGGCAGTCCGACCGTCAGGTAGGCGATGTCACTGCCGGCAACTGCCGTATCGGTCTGCGCCGCGTCCATGAGATCGGCGGCGACGAGTTCGTCGGAGTCGTTGACCCGTCGGGGATGCCTGCTCACGAGGCGAACGTCGTTGGTGTGGGTGCGGCGGAGTTCGCGGGCGAGTTCTGTGCCGATCTGCCCGTTGGCGCCGAGAATCGTCTGCATCGTTCGACGGTAGGCTCCAATGTAAGCACTGTCAACAACGTGTGCAGACCGAACCCCCGGTGGGGCGTCGGCCCTCGGTCAGCCGATCTGACAAGTGCCCGTCCCACGGTCCGACCGGCAGTCGTTCTCGGCTGGGCCAGGACGGTGGCATTCGTCGAGCTCGCCCGGCTCGAAGCGGACGCAGAGGCACTGTTTGTCGCGTGCGTACTCCACGACGTTGCGCTCGGAGTCCCCGGAGCCCCCGGATCCCCCGACGGCAGCGTCGGCTGCTCCGGGCGGAGGCACAGGTACTCCCGCGGCTACCGCGCGGGTATGGCGCTTCTCGCGGTGTGCAACCCGCTCGATCGGATTACGGACCGACCTCACCGCCGCGGTCGGCGCTGATGAGCTCGACCCAGCGCGCCATCGCGGCGGCGGCCATTGACCTGGTGTCAGACTCGATCCCCGCGAGGCCGGCGATGGCTTCCTCTGGGCCCCGCGATCCCAATGCGCCGACGATCTCCTCGCGGTAGTCGTCGTCGGCCACCCACTCGGCGAAGCCTCGTGTGTCGACCTCGAGATGGAATTGGATTCCGTAGCTCGAGCCGAGCCGGAACAGCTGATTCGGGTAAGCCGACGACGACGCGAGCAGTACCGAACCCTCGGGTAGGTCGAAGGTGTCGTAGTGCCACTGCATGACGTCGAAAGTGTTGTCGCTCAGCCCCTTCCAGACAGGATCAGCCAGGCCCTGTTGGGTCCATTCGACGCTGCAGATCCCGATCTCGGGGGCGGGCCCCGTCGTGACGGCGGCGCCCGCCGCAGCGGCGAGCAACTGTGATCCGAGACAGATGCCGAAGACCGGGACGTCGGCGGCGAGCGCGCGGTGCAGGAACGTGATCTCGGCATCGATCCACGGGTGGAGTGCTCCGTCATTGGCGCCCATGGGACCGCCCATGGCCACTATTCCGTCGAAGACGGTCGGGTCGTCGGGGAGAGGTTCGCGCCATGTGCGGACGGTGTGCAGTTCGGTGGTTGCGGGAAGTCCGTCGGCGTAGGTCCCGAGAGATTCGATCTCGGCATGACGGAGCTCGAGAAGCCGGATCGGTGAGGCGGACGCAGGGGCAGACGATGCGTTCATTCTGTGGTGGAGCGGGGCACGACGATGACTGGCGCGGTTGTCCACTTCAGGATCCGAGCCGCCGTCGGACCGAGGAACACGCGGTTCTCGCTACCGAGATGTCCGGAGCCGACTGCGATGATGTCGTTGTCGTCCCACGGCAGATTGGCCAGCGCCTCGTCGAGCGTGTTCCCGTCGGCGACGAGTACCTCGATGTCAAGGTCGGCGTCGACGTGGTCGCGGGTTTCCTCGAGCAGTGTCCGAGCCGCCTGGACCTGCTGCTTGCGCACCGCGAGGCTCTCGTCGTCCGCGCCGGGAATCTCCAGAGACACGAGTGACAGCAGTCGGAGGTCGATGGACGCGAGTTCGGCGAATCCGATCGAGAAGGGCAGCGGATCGGAATCGGAGTGTTTCGTCGACACAGCCACGGTGAGCATGTCGATCACGACGTCCTTGCGCTTGGTGTAGCCGCGAGGTGCGAGTCCGACCGGGATGGGCGACGAGTGCAGCAGTTCGGTGCTCACTGTTCCGAGCGAGTGACGCGAGAAGATGCCGTCGCCGGTACCGCCGATGATGATCATCGACGCCCCGGACTGCTCGGCGACCTCGACGAGTCCTTCGGTGAACGATTCGTTGACCGTGACGACCGTCCGGACCTCGATACCTTCGGGGACACGCGCGGCGCCCTCGGCGAGCCATTCCGACGCCTGGTTCTCCAGCCGCTCCATGTACTGCTCAAGGCCGGGCTGGCCGTCGTAGGGGATCGGCCGGATCACGCAGATCAGGTCGAGCGCGGCTCCGATCTTCGCAGCGATCGCCGACGCGAGCGCAACGCCGTCGTTGCCCGACGGTGTGGCGAGATAGCCGACGGCGAGACGATTGGGGTTCTCAGTAGACATCCGGGACCTTCACTTCGGTATTTGCGTCGAGTGTCTTACCTCTGAAGAAGTCGCTGTCAGCGGCGCAGCAAGCGAGCATCAACGGGACTCCGAGGACAAGCATGCCGACACCGAGGATGAACACGCCACCGATCCCGCCGACCGATGTCGAACCGTAGTCGGGATTGATCATGTCGATGGCGCTCTTGATGAACGCCCATGCCATCGCGATGCCGCCGAGAAGTGGGAACAGCCCGCGCATGAAGAAGTTCCGTGCGGAATCGAACAGAGTTCTGCGGAAGTACCAGACGCACGAGAACGCGGTGATGCCGTAGTAGAACGCGACAGCGAGGCCGAGCGACGAGATCGAGTCGGCAAGGGTGTTCTGACTCGCGAACGACAACACGAGGTAGAAGATCAGCGCCGACGCGCCCATGACCGCGGTGCCGAACGCCGGTGTCATGTACCGCGGGTGGATGTAGCCGAAACGTTGGGGCAGCGCTTTGTACACAGCCATCGACAGGGTTCCCCGAGCAGTGGGGAGGATCGTCGACTGCGTCGAGGACAGCGCCGAGATGCAGACGACGAGCAGTAGCGCCGATGCCATCACCGCGCCCGCGACCGGCTCGCCGAGGATGGTCAGCACGTCGTCGGCGTTGTCGGGGTTGTTCAGACCGATACCGGTTGTGCCGAAGCCCGCGAACGACTCCACCGCGTAGGCGACGAGCACGTAGGTGGCCACGAGGATCAGGCAGCAGATCATCGCGGCGCGTCCCGGGGTCTTCTCCGGGTCTTTGGTTTCCTCGCCGACGGCGAGGCACGCGTCCCACCCCCAGTAGATGAAGATGCACAGGATCACCGC
This sequence comes from Gordonia otitidis NBRC 100426, assembly GCF_000248075.1. Classification (GTDB taxonomy): domain Bacteria; phylum Actinomycetota; class Actinomycetes; order Mycobacteriales; family Mycobacteriaceae; genus Gordonia; species Gordonia otitidis. Next base: position 6,065 of record NZ_BAFB01000233.1, read on the forward strand.
TGCCGCGATCGACGACTGGCTCAGACCGGTCGGCGACAACCAGCCCCATTCCGGAGTCACCGCCTGGGGGCCTGCATGGTTGGTTGCCACTTTCACCAGCGCGATGACACTCGCCAGGATCAGGATGCCGAACTGGATGAACATCAGCACCGACTGGATGCGCTCGCTGATGACGATGCCGCGGATGCTGACCCAGGTCATCACGATGATGAAGAAGCAGCCGAGGGTGACCTTGGCCCAGAGGCTGTCGGCGAGTGAGTCGAGGTGCAGGAAGCGCAAGAGGTAGACCGCCGCGATCTCGGCGACGTTGGCCAGCACGATGATTGCAGAGACCGCGAGGCCCCAGCCGCCGATCCACCCGATCCACGGGCCGAAGGCCTTGGTGCCCCAGGTGAACGTCGTGCCGCAGTCGGGGGTATCGCGCGAGAGTTCCCGGTAGGCGAACGCCACGAGCAGCATCGGGATGAACGCGATCACGAACATGGCGGGTGCCTTGCTGTGCACGGCCACCACGACGTAACCGAGCGTCGCGGCGAGGCTGTAGGCGGGCGCGACGGCCGACAAGCCGATGATCACGTTGCCGAGCAGTCCGATCGACCCGGCACGCAGTCCCTTGTCACCCGACTGGATCTCGGCGTGAACCTTCTCTGCCATGCCCTCGATCACCCCCTACCTCACTCTGTGGTGGGTTAAGACTATGGTTCCCGCAAGCTTTGCGCTCGGCGACGGACGAAACAGTCAGTCGAAGGTCTCGAACGCTTCGAAATGCGCGGTAAATGACCGATTCAGTGTGCTGAAAACAGTTAGGTTCGCTCACTTCTTGCGGCGCGGTGCAGTCGGTTGTGATGTGGGTGTGCAGTCTGCGGGCGGTGGCCGGAAGTGGGGGAAGAGTGTCTATGCCGTGCAGGAAGTGGGGGAAGGATTCTTTCCGC
>NZ_BAFB01000232.1 GCF_000248075.1 Gordonia otitidis NBRC 100426
GCAGTGGTTCACCCGCGCCGAGGTCCTCGATGCACTCGACCGCGGCGAGGAGTGGCTACGGGGAATGCCCGAACCCGACGGTGCCGGACGAGCTGTGGCCGATGGCGAGGAGGCTCCGCGCCTCCTGCTACCGGGGTCGATCTCGATCGCGCGTGCGCTGGTCGAGGCCTGGGCCAGAACACCCGCCTGAGCGTGCGCCCCTGGCCGCCGACTGTGCGCTCCGTGCTGTCGACTGTGCGCTTCTGGTCGCCGACTGTGCGGGTCAGACGCCGAGCTTCTTCTTCACGTCGCTGATCGACGGATTCGTGGCGGTCGTGCCGTCCGAGTAGAGCACCGTCGGGACGACGTGGTTGCCGCCATTGACGCTGCCGACGAACTCGGCGGCGTCGGGGTTGCGCTCGATGTCGATCTCGGTCCACTCGAGGCCGGAGCTGCGCAGGGCTGTCTTGAGTCGGGCGCAGTACCCGCACCACGACGTCGTGTACATGGTCAGTGCCGCGGGAGTCTGGGCTGCAGGAGTCTGGGCCGCGGGAGTCTGGTTTTCGGCTGAGTCGGTCATGGCACACACAACACGATCGACGCTGCCTGTGTTCCCGCGAGACGATCTGACGCCACGTAGCAGCTCAGGCGCCGGGTGTGGACAACCCTCGACGGGCCCACGTCGTCGTCGAAGCGGGGTGCCATAGTGGAAGCCGTGCCCGACAGTCCCTCATCGCCCCTCGACCCACGTGACCGCAGCCCACGTGATCGCAGCATCCTCGACGGACTCGACCCGGAACAGCGCGCCGCGGTCCTCGCGCCGCGCGGCCCGGTATGTGTGCTGGCAGGCGCGGGGACGGGCAAGACGCGCACCATCACGCGTCGGATTGCGTATCTCATCGATCAGGGACAAGTGAACCCGGGCCAGGTGCTCGCTGTCACGTTCACCGCACGAGCAGCGGGGGAGATGCGCGGCAGGCTCAGGTCGCTCGGGATCGGCGCGGATGGGCCCAGTGTGCTGGCGCAGACCTTCCATGCGGCGGCCATGCGCCAGCTCCGCTACTTCTGGCCGCGCGCATTCGGCAGCGCGTCGTGGGAACTGCTCGACAACAAGTTCCCCGTCGTCGGTCGAGCGGCGCGTCGAGCGGGGCTCGACAGTTCGACGGACACCGTGCGCGACCTCATGTCGGAGATCGAATGGGCGAAGGCCTCGCTGATCGGTCCCGAGGACTACGTAGCCGCCGTGACCCGCGCCACCCGCGAGACTCCGGCACCCGCCGCGCAGGTGGCAAAGGCGTTCGCCGCCTACGAGGACGCCAAGGTCTCGCCCGACGGCGACCGCCTGCTCGACTTCGACGATCTCCTCATCTTCATGACGACGATTCTCGAGTCCGACGCCGGCCTCGCCGACGAATTCCGTTCGCGCTACCGGTGTTTCGTCGTCGACGAGTATCAGGACGTGACGCCCGTGCAGCAGGGTCTGCTCGACGCGTGGCTCGGGGCGCGTGACGACCTCACCGTCGTCGGCGATGCCAATCAGACGATCTACACGTTCACCGGGGCCACCCCGAAGTACCTGCTCGATTTCGGCCGTCGATTCCCCGACGCCACGCTCGTACGGCTCGAGCGCGACTACCGGTCGACGCCGCAGGTGGTCAGCCTCGCCAACCGCGTGATCGGTGCCGCGCGCGGACGAATCGCCGGAACACGACTGCAATTGATCGGGCAGCGTGAACCCGGTCCCGAGCCCGCGTTCGCCGAATACGACGACGAGCCCAGCGAGGCGGGCGCGGTCGCTGCGGCCATCAAGCGCCTCATGAACGCCGGTGTGTCCGCCTCGGAGATCGCGATCCTCTACCGCATCAATGCACAGTCGGAGAATCACGAGCAAGCACTCACCGAAGCGGGTATCCCGTATCAGGTGCGCGGCGGGGAGGCCTTCTTCACCAGGACCGAGGTCCGCCAGGCGATGAGGCAACTGTCGCAGGTGGCCCAACGCGGAGTCCGCGACGACGTCGAACTCACCACGGTGGTGCGCTCGGTCCTCGGCGAACTGGGCATGTCCGACGACGAGCCCAAGGGTGCACAGGCGAAGGCGCGGTGGCAGTCGCTGCGCGCGCTGTCCGGGCTGGCAGACGACATGCTTGTCGACAACCCCGACCTCACGCTGACCGAGTTGGTCGCCGAACTCGATGCGCGGTCGCAGGCACGTCACCCACCGACCGTGCAGGGCGTGACGCTGTCGTCGCTGCACGCAGCGAAGGGTTTGGAGTGGGACGCGGTGTTCCTTGTCGGGCTCACCGAGGGATCGTTGCCGATCAGCCAGGCCATCAAGGGCTCGTTCGACGACGTCGAGGAGGAACGTCGACTCTTCTACGTCGGTGTGACCCGCGCCAGAGAGCATCTGCACATCTCGTGGGCGATCGCTCGCAACGAGGGTGGACGCGCGCGGCGCCGTTCCCGATTCCTCGCCGACGTCGTCCCCGACGACTCGCCTGCGTCACGCATCGCCCCGGCGTCGAAGCGCGCACCGCGGAAGGGGCCCACGTGCAGGGTGTGCGGCTCCCGTCTGATCGACGCGACCGCAACCCTGCTCGGCCGGTGCGCAGACTGCCCGTCGGACCTCGACGAAGGGTTGCTCGTCGCGCTCAAGGAATGGCGGCGTACACGGGCCGATTCCAAGAAGGTTCCCGCCTTCGTGGTGTTCTCCGACAAGACGTTGCTGGCGATCGCAGAGCAGCGACCAACGGACTCCGCTGCGCTCGTGTCGATTTCGGGTATCGGGGCCGCGAAGCTCAACGAGTACGGCGACGAGGTCATCGAACTCGTCAAAAGCGCAGGTCAAAAATAGGTTGTGCGTTTGTGAGCGCACCGCATAGTCTGGTTCGCGTCAGCACGGGAAGGTCACCGGCGCACTCGAGTGTGTCGCAGCCCCTCGCGAAGTCATCGAGACCGAAAGGAGTGGATCAGTGAACGGAATCGCCAACGCGATCGAGCAGAACTCGGCAGCTGCCGTGTCGATCGAGCCGATCGCCGCGATGCCCGATGCCCATCGCATCGAACTCCATGCGCCTCGCGCGTATGCCGTCAGTGAACGCTCCTGGCTGGCTGCGGATCCGCAGTCGGCACTGCGTGTGCACGCACTCGGTTTCTGTGCAACCGGTTTCCCACCGGCAGCACCGGCAGCGAGCACTGCCGCAGCGAAGCGAGCGACGCAGCGGTTCCCCGTACTGACTCGGGATCTCTCCACGTAGGAGGATGTCGACAGCCACAACGGCCACGGGTGAATCGCATACGGCGACCCGTGGCCTTTCTCGTGACGGACGACCGACCTCCACCAGTGGATCGGCGACTCCCATCACGTCGAGGCCAACGGCCATCGCCCTCAGACGATGACCATCCTCGAACAGATGTGGAGTACCAGATGACCGTCGAATGTGTTCTGGAGTCCTGTATGTCGGCGGACCGCGAGTTCGCCGCCGAGTCCGTGGCCGTGTCGCAGGTAACTCCTGCCACCGCCTCGGCACTTCCGTGCCAGGAAGCCGACGCCGACCTGTGGTTCGCCGATGATCCCCGTGACCTCGAGCGGGCCAAGGCGATGTGCGCCGAGTGCCCGCTGCGGGCGCAGTGCCTGCAGGCCGCACTCGATCGCGCCGAGCCCTGGGGCGTCTGGGGTGGTGAGATCTTCGAACGCGGCGCCGTGATCGCGCGCAAGCGCCCTCGCGGACGCCCGCGCAAGAATGCGGCCTGACATACACATGCACGACAAGCATGGCCCCTGCCGCAGCGCCCGACGTCGCTGGGGCAGGGGCCATGTGTAGTCGGGGCAGGCAGGCGCTCGATCTCGAATGCGTGCGCGGAAGCGCGCCGCTCGTACGTTCATCGGCGGTGTCAACGTTCCGTCAGCGCGGATAGGTGGTGACCACTTCGCCGGTTCGCGTGCTCGTCCAGCTGATCGACAGATCGCTGCGCATCGTGGGGATCCACAGACCAAGGTGCTTGCGCTGGTGATCGGGTCCGCACAGCGGAATCAGATTGAACAGCACCGTCCAGCCGCCGGACAGAGGGTCGGCGTGGTGGAACTTCACGAGGTGATCGAGCTCCGCGCGATGTGCGGACTTCCCACACTCCGGAAACCGGCACACCCCGTGGAGTGCCACGACTTGTTCGCGAAGCCACTCGGGTATTCGGTATCGCAGCGCCCATCGCGGTGGGGCCGGATATCCGCCGTGCCCGCTGGGATCGATCGGCGGTGCGGGATTGTTAGGGAGACCCCAGGTCGCAAGATTCGACGCCATCGCGGCGAGATTGAGTCCCGGCGACGTGAGGTTGGCCAGCGTCCCGTCGCCGGGAAGCGCAGTGACGGCGGGCGTCGGCAGTTCGGCGGCATCGATGAGCGAAGTGAGGCCTGGAATGTCGACGGGCCGTGCGATCACACCCGCGGCCAGTTCGGCTGCATGCGCGGGGTCGATCGCGCCGTAGCCGACCAGCCGTGGCACATCGATTCCTGCCGGGTCGACGAGCACCTCCAATGCCGTCTGACACGCTGCCCCGGGCACCGACTCGTCACAGGTCTCATCGCTGACGGCGGTCTCGTCGCCGGACACCGTCATCTCAGCGGTATCGACCTCTCCTCCTCGAGCGGGTTCTTGCTCGGCCGGACTCGACTGGGCCGGGTCCGACGCGTGCGCGTCGGGACCGTCGAGCGGCTCGACGTCGGGTTGTGTTGCCGGACAATGCGTTGATCCGCAGTCGCAGGTGAGGCGTGCGCCCGGTAGACCCTGGATCTCGGCGAAAGCGGCGACACGGCGTCGACCTTCGGGTCGCGAGTCGTCGGGGCCACAACCGTTCTGCGACCAGTGCCGAAATGCGGGTCACCAGGTGAACGCCCTGCTCGGCTGGCAGGCATCCGTCGATCGAGACGTGTCCGTGCACCTCGGGTCGGATGTGGATGTTCTGATTGCGCTCGGCGAAGTCGCGTCGTGCTTCGGCGGCAGCTTCGGGGTCGAGTGCGATCACCAACTCGGCGAGCTGGTCTCTGAGTGTTAAGTCTGCGGAGGTCCGACGAGCGAGTTCGACGGCCAGCGGCTCGGCGTTCGCACGAAGGGCCGAATCCAGTGCGGACAGCGCTTCGGCGACGAGCTCGATCCGGGACATGCGGATCTCGCCGTCGAGGAAAGCTGTCGAGGTCTCGGGCAGATCGGCCAGCTGCGCGCCGAGGACTGCGTATCGCCGTGCCTGTGAACGAGAGATCCCCAGCTGCAGCGAGATCTCCGCGATCGCCGCATTGTCGGCGGCGTGGTGTGTGTGCGGACGGGTTGAGGTGACGATCAGCATGTCGTCGGCGACGGACTCGCCGATGCGAAACGCCAGGAGCGCAGTCCGGGCTTCGGCCTGACGCGCGAGGCGCTGGGTGGCCCGACCGACGTCGTTCAATTCGCTACCCGACAGGCGACTGATCCGGAGTGCGTCCGCGGGGCCGAACGTCAGCGGCCCGACAGGGAGCGGGCCGACAGGTAGTGGGCCCGTACTGGAATGTGCATGTTCTTCTGACACCGCCGCCCCTCTCGCCGTTATGCCACGTTCTCGTGATCGCTTGTATGTTCGATCTGAGAACCAGACTATCTGGCGGGTACGACAATTCGGACAACCGTGATTCGAAGCTGTGGACAACCCGGTTTAGTTCGCCTAACCGGCTGGGGGACTAGAGAACAATTCAGTCACGTCGGCGGGCTCAGGAAGGTCGGCGCGGGCCCGGGCAGGTCGGCGCGGGGTTCAGCCTGAGTCCGAGGGCTGCTCAGTCCGCGAGCCCCGGCACCCACTTCTCCATGATCGCCCGGTACGGAGCCTCGGCGTCGAGCTGCGAGGCGATGCCGACGCAACCGGCGAGGACGCGGAACACCATCACATAGTGCTTGGGCACGTTGAGGTTTCGGGACGTCTTGTACACATCGCCACGCACGTCCGTGGCTTTGCCCGCTGCGCGCTGCAGCCACTTGCGCGTGAAGTGAAACGACTCGGAGTACAGCGGATCGACATACGGTTTGAGGTAGGCCTCGATATCGTCTGGGCTCACCCGGTCGGCACGGGACCGCAGGATGAAGCCCGCCTTGATCATCTCTTCTGTCAGCTCGTCGTACTTCTTGTCGCGCGCGAGTCGAAGGATGGGGCCGGTCTCAGGCGGCAAACCGTTCGGGTAGTGGCCGACGGCACCGAAGTCGAGCACCCCGAAGCGGCCGTCGTCGGTGATGAAGAAGTTGCCCGGATGCGGGTCGCCGTGGAGCAGGCCGACCCGGAACGGGGAGCTGACCTCGAACGTGGCCATACGTGCGGCGGCTTCGTTCCGGGTCGCCTGGTCGCCTGAGGTGATGATCTTCGACAGCGGCGTGCCGTCGAGCCACTCCGACACGACCACCTTGGGAGCGCTCGCGATGACCTTCGGTATGACGAAGTCGGAGTCGCCGTCGAATGCTTTGGCAAACGCTCGCTGGTTGTCGGCCTCGCCGAGGTAGTCGAGTTCGGCTTCGGTGCGATCGATCAGTTCGTCCATCATCGCTTTGACGTCCGTGCCGGGCGAGAGTTTCTGCAGTAGACCCGACATGCGCGACAGCGTCTTGAGGTCGGCCTTCAGAGCGTGGTCGGCGCCCGGGTACTGCACCTTGACCGCCACCTCGCGACCGTCGGCCCAGACGCCCTTGTGAACCTGGCCGATGCTGGCCGACGCCGCGGGCTCGTCGGAGAACTCGCGGAAACGCTGACGCCACTTGGTGCCGAGTTGCTGGTCGAGAACCTTGTGGACCTTGGGAGCGGGTAGTGGGGGAGCTTCGGCCTGCAGTTTGGTGAGTGCTTCGCGGAAGGGTTCGCCGAACTCCTCGGGAATGGCGGCTTCCATAATCGACATGGCCTGGCCGACCTTCATCGCGCCGCCCTTGAGTTCGCCGAGTACGGAGAACAGTTGGTCCGCGGCCTTCTCCAGGAGTTCCTGGTTGACCTCGTCCTTGTCTTTGCCGACCATGCGCTTGCCGAGGCCTGCCGCCGCGCGGCCCGCCATCCCGATCGGCAACGTGGCCAGTCGAGCGTTGCGGCGGTGCTGCCCGCGTGTGATGTCGGTCATGGTGTCCTTTCCCCATCCCAGGATAGAGGACGCACCTGAGGATCGGTCTCATCCTCGCGCCGCAACAGCCTCATCCCACCGCGGCCGCAGGTCGGCATCGGCAGAGCGGATGCGGCGCCCACGTCTTGGTGACGATCCTCGTCGGCTCCGAATGCAATTCGACGGTGCGCCCGAACAATTCGGGCAGTCCTGCGCGATCCGGGGAACGGATCGCCTCGGCCAGTTGATCCACGTGCTCGTGAGCCAACGCCGCGGTCGCGCGGGTTGCTGCGGGACGGCCGTGGCCGGCGACGCGCACCAGTTGCGCAGACACGATCGGCCACTCGGGATCGCGGTCGGCGCGGTGTAGATCGATGCAGATCAGACAGCTCGTCAGGCCGGGTAGCACCAACGGACCGACGATGCCCACGCCGTCACGCATCCGTACCTGCAGGTGCGGCGTGCCTGCGTCCATCAGTCCTGCGATGAGCATCGTGTCGTGGACGAGGTAGTCGGTCAGCACCACCAGGTCGGTGGCCCAGCCCGAAACCGGGTGGTCGAGCGACGGTCGTCCACTCGACCGGGTCACCGAGAAGCCGGCATCGGCCAGCGACGTCGCGAGATGTCCGCCCAGGGGTCCCGTGCCGTGCACGCGGATACGGCGTAGGCGCCCCTCGATCGGACGAAACGGGACCCTCCGCCCGCGGAGGGCCAGGCCCGTCGCGAGGAGATGCTCGAGAACCCGGATCAGATCGGCGGAGTCGACCCCGGTGATGGCGAGTTCGGGTGCCAGCTCGGACATTCGACGCGGACGGGCAAGAGTCGCGAGCAGATCCGCCAGCGCACGCGCCGATCCACTCTCGTCGAGCTCGACGACGACTCCGCGGTCGGGACCGCTACCGATCTGCACCCTGTTCCCCGGCCTGACCAACACCGCGGTGCCCGGCATCAGAACGGGCAGATGGTCGTCGGGTCCGGGAGAATCGGGGGTGGGGACATCGGGTCCGGGTGCGTCGACCGTCGAAGTCCGCAGATCATGCGCGCGTCGGGTCATGCGGCAACTCTGCCAGCAGAATGCCGCTCGTGAGGCGGGCGTCGGTGTTATCCACAGACCTTCGCCCACGCCGGTACACAGTGCACAAGCACCACTGCGTTGCAGGGCACATACATCAGTGCATAGTCGTCAGTGCGCACGCGTCAGGCAAAGGGCAGGGCGTGCACATACGTCAGGGCTCGAGCGCGTGTCGCACGTGTAGGAGGTGCGCGACCGCAGAGGGCGCGGACGTCAGTCGTCAGCCTTGGTCCCCGAACTGCCGTCGTCGCCTTCTGCGCCGCCGGATTCGGGCTTCCCGTCGGAATCACGCTGTGCCTCCGACGACGGCGTGGCGTCGGACGCAGACCCGCCGGACGTGTTCTCCGCCTCCTCGGCGAGCGTGCGCTCGAGCTCGGCGATCGCCTCGTCGATACCTCCCACGTCTCCGCCGATCACACGATCGATGAAGCCCGCCGGGTTGTCGAGATCGTCGGCGTCAGGCATCAGATCGGGGTGCGCCCAGACGCCGTCACGCGTGGAGATGTCGCTCGCCTCGACAAGTGAACGCCACAGTGCCGACGCCTCGCGGACCTTGCGCGGACGCAACTCGAGTCCGACGAGCGTGGCGAACGTCTGCTCGGCCGGTCCACCGGAGGCGCGGCGTCGACGCATGGTTTCGGTGAGGGCCGCCGTGCTCGGGATTCGATCCGAAAGCGCCTGCGACACAACCTGTTCCACCCAACCCTCGACGAGTGCGAGCAGGGTCTCCAGTCGGCTGAGAGCCGCCTTCTGCTCCGGAGTGGTCGTCGGCTCGAAGGATGCGGACGAGCTCATCAGCTCCTCGAGCTTCGACGGATCGGAGAACAGCTGCGCCGGATCGATGTTGGCCGTCAGATCGGTGATACCGCTGAAGTCGACGGTGATACCGCGTGCATACTCCTCCACGGTCGCGAAAAGTCGCTGACGCAACCACGGCACGTGTGTGAACAGTCGCAGATGCGCGGCCTCGCGTGCGGCGAGGAACACGACGATCTCCTGTGCGGGCTGCTCGAGCCCATCGGCGAAGGACGCGATCGCCTCGGGCAACAGAACTGCCTCACCCTCGGGCGCCAGCGGCAGGCCGATGTCGGTGGACGTGAGCACCTCCTTGGCAAGCTGCCCTAGCCCCTGCCCCAGCTGGGTGCCGAAAGCCATCCCGCTCATCTGGGTCAGCATGCCCATCATGGGCCCGGCGAACTGCGCGGCCTCGGGAGGTAGGTTCTGCTCCCAGGTACGCGACAGCTGTTGAGCCACCGGATCGCACAGGCGCTTCCAGGTGGGCATCGTCTGCTCGAGCCATTGCACGGGCGTCCACGCGACCGACTTGCTCACACCACCGGGAAGGGTGGTGGCGTCGTCGAGCCATACGTCGGCGAGACGTACAGCGTCGGTGACCGCGCTCGTCTCCTTCTCCAGCACGGGGGTGAAGTTCCCGATCTGCTGGCGAGCGAGATTGGATGCGAGGTCGTAATTGACCGGCCCGGAACCCTGGTTACCGCCGAATCCGAAGGAGCCGGAACCCATTCCGCTCAGCATGCTGCCGAGCTGACTGAACATCTGACCGAGGGCCGAGGGGTCGAGCGACTCACCGCCGAGCGCGAATCCGAACGGATTCTGGGCGGAGTCACCACCGCCGGGAGCGCCACCGGACGCACCGCTGCCCTTGTCGTGACGGTTCTGGTCGCCGTTCTTGTCACGGTTGTTGTCGTCACCGTCACCGTGCGAGGAGAATCCGAAGGGCAAATCACTCATGCCTTCCACGGTACCGTCCGGGCGCGGCGGCCGGTGACCTCGGAGCGTTCGCCTTGAGCGTAGTTCGCTCAATGATCTCGCCGCTGGTTGTCGACGCTGCGCGGCATCGGCTCACCCGTTCCGCACCCGGCCAGATGCGCTGGCCGCTCGCGACTGGATGCATGTGCCGCACGCGACTGGATGCATGTGCCGCACGCGGCGTCGATTATGGTGGGCGGAATGACAGGTCCCGCAACGATGGTGCGGCAGCATTCCCGCCGGATCGCCACCATCGCCGTGACGACATTGCTTCTGCTCATCCTCATCGTCGTCGGCACGACGGTCCAGGTGCCCTTCGTCGCACTCGGCCCCGGCCCGACCGTCAACACACTTGGTGACCTCGACGACAAGCCCGTCGTCGACATCACGGGCACGCAGGTCGATCCGACGACCGGCAACCTCAACCTCACCACGGTGTCGGTGAACGACGGACTCACCTTGTTCGACTCGATGCGGCTGTGGCTGTCGGGGCGATACACGGTGCAACCGCGCGAGCAGATCTTCCCGCCGGACCAGACGACAGAGCAGGTGCAGGAACAGAACCAGCAGCAGATGTCGGGCTCGGAGAGCACGGCGACCGCCGCCGCGCTGCGCCACCTCGACCGTCCGACGAAACTCGTCGTCGACTCTGTGGCATCCGACGGGCCGTCGTCGAAGGTGTTGCGGCAGGGCGATGTGATCTTGTCAGTCGGCGGAACCCCGGTGTCGACGTCCGAGGACGTGCAGTCGGCCGTACGCGCACAGAAGCCCGGCGCGCAGATCCCCATGGACATCGAACGTGCAGGCACCCGGCAGACCGTCACCGTCACCGCCGGGAGTCGACCCGACGCCGAGGACGTGGCCTACATCGGACTCACGCCGGACGTCGTCAACGCCGACCCGAACCTGAAGATCACCTACAACGTCGGCGACATCGGCGGACCGTCGGCCGGGTTGATGCTCACGCTCGCGGTGATCGATCGACTCTCGCCCGGCGAACTGACCGGAGGCAAGTTCATCGCGGGCACCGGAACGATCGCCGACGATGGGAAGGTCGGACCGATCGGCGGGATAACGCACAAGACCCGCGCAGCCCGCGAGGCGGGGGCAACGGTGTTCCTGGTGCCCGAGAACAACTGCAGGGAGGCCACATCCGACGCCCCCGACGGGCTGCAACTGGTGAAAGTCAGTTCGCTCGATTCGGCGCTCTCGGCCCTCGACGACGTCCGGAGCGGGAAGGACGCGCCGCACTGCTGAGGTCGCGGTGTCGAATCCGAGGATGCGGGCGCCGCAGAACACATCTCGCGATCAGATACACATTCAGCTGGTGACACACACCTTCAGCTCTGACGGCCCGCGCTAGGTGCGGTCATCAAGCGTCGCCGCGAGTGCAGCCTGAAGCGTCGACGCCAGCTCCGGATGCGTGAGGAGCTCCATCGGCGCGTCGGGATCGTCGTCGGGTGAGGGTTGTAACCGCATCAACGACAACGTCTTCCGGTCACGCAACGCTCCGACGGCCAGCCGTGCTGTGCGCGCGTCCGGGTGTGCGCGTGCGGCGGTGCGTGCCGCCGACTCGCTGGCGTCCTGATCGCCGAGAAGCGGTTCGAATGCCGAGTCGAGGTCGCCCTCGGCGTCCGGCGGCAGTACGACGATCTCGAGGACCAGTGCAACGCCCTCGACCGGTGGTGGCCACGACGCCGTCGCCAGGAACTCCTCGAGTTGCGCGTAGGGCTCGTCGCCGTTCGCGACCTCGAGAGGTTCCTGAGCCACGGGGCTGAGCGCCGAATCGTCATCGGCGTCGACCAACTCGGGATTCTGCGCGGCGATGAGGCTCGTCGGTACCAGAGCGAACAACTGCGGCGGCTGACCCCAACCGCCGAGCTCGACGTGGTCGAGGATGTCGTGCAGCGCGCGCCCGAGATCATCGGGGGAGAATCCCGGAACGTCCGATGAGAAGTCGTCTGCGCCCGTGTGGCCGGGGCCGTTGTGCTCGTCGGTCATGGCTGTCAATAGTGCCTTCTGCGCTACCGCGACGTCGCGGGACCACAGGATCCGGTGACCTCGGTGTCGGGCCAGTACAGTGAATGCCACGATCGCGCCGAGTGGTGCGAGCCAACCCGGAGATGTCCGGAATGACCGAACCGGGCGGACCCCGGAACGATGGCACTGGGAGAGTGGGTTAGTGGGCGTACGCGGGCCGGCGGGCATGCCGACACTGTCGCGCAGAAGCAAGATCGCCATCGGGGTGGGAGTCGCCATCCTCGTGATATTGCTGGTCGGGCCCAGGCTCGTCAGCATCATCACCGACTGGCTCTGGATGTCGGACGTCGGCTACACCGGAGTGTTCTCGCGGATTCTCTGGACGCGCATCGCCTTGTTCTTCATCGTCGGCATCGTGGCGGGTGGACTGATCTTCGGCGCCATCGCGCTCGCGTATCGATCACGCCCGGTCTTCGTGCCGGCGAGCGGACCCAATGATCCGCTCGCGCGCTACCGGGCGTCGATCATGGGACACATCCGGTGGTATGCCCTCATCCCGCCGATTCTCGTCGGCCTGATCTTCGCCCTGGTCGCGCAGGGCTCGTGGGCCACAGTCCAGACCTTCCTCCACGGGACCGAATTCGGCCAGCGCGACCCGCAATTCGGGCTCGACGTCGGGTTCTACGCCTTCGATCTGCCGTTCTATCGCTTCATCCTGAACATCCTGTTCGTGGTCGTGGTGATCTCGTTCTTCGCGAACCTGATCACCCACTACCTGTTCGGCGGGATCAGGCTCGGTGGTGGCGGCAACTCGATCACCAACGCCGCGCGCATCCAGCTGGCCGTCCTCGCCGGAACCTTCCTGCTGCTCAAGGCCGTGTCGTACTGGCTCGACCGCTACTCACTGCTGTCGAGTCAGCGCAAACAGGAGATCTTCACCGGCGCGAGCTACACCGACATCAACGCGGTGCTGCCGTCGAAGCTGATCCTGATGGTCGTTGCGATCATCTGTGCCGTCGCGTTCTTCGCGGGCGCTGTGCTGCGCGATCTGCGCATCCCCGCGCTCGCGACCGTGCTGATGCTGTTCACCGCGCTGGTGATGGGCGTCGGATGGCCGCTGGCCATGGAGCAGTTCTCGGTCAAGCCGAATGCGGCGCAGAAAGAACTCGAGTACATCCAACGAAACATGGACGCGACCAAACGTGCCTACGGTCTCGTCGACGGCACCAACGTCGTCTACCAACGCAACTGGACTCAGGAACCCGCGGATCCTGTTGCCGTCAACAACGACACCGCGACGCTGTCGAACATCAGGGTGCTCGACCCCAACGTGATCGAGCCCGCGTTCACGCAGCGGCAGAAGCTCAAGAACTTCTACGGATTCCCGACGCAGCTCGCGGTCGATCGTTACGACGTCGACGGCCAGCAGCGTGACTTCATCGTCGCCGCGCGCGAACTCGATCCCAGCAAGTTCGACGCCAACCAGCAGAACTGGATCAACAAACACACCGTCTTCACGCACGGAAACGGCTTCATCGCGGCGCAGGCGAACACCGTCGACGAGGCGTCGTCGGACGCGGAAAGTGACCGCGGTGGTCTGCCGGTTTTCGCAGTGAGTGACCTGGAGAACTATCAGACCGACGATTACAAGGCGAACGCGCCGATCAAGGTGACCCAGCCGCGAATCTACTTCGGTGAACTGATCGCCAAGGTCGATCCCGATTACGCGATCGTCGGTTCGACCGGCGGCGACAAGGAGTACGACCTCGACGGAAAGAACTACACCTACAGCGCCGATTCCGGTGTCTCACTGGGCAACTGGTTCAACCGCGTCCTGTACTCGGTCAAATACACCGAGCGCAACATCTTACTCTCGGGTGCCATCAACTCCAACTCGAAGATCATCTACAACCGCGACCCCCGCGACCGCGTCAAGAAGGTCGCGCCCTGGCTGACGGTCGACTCCAAGACCTACCCGTCGGTCATGGCCGACGGATCGATCAAGTGGATCGTCGACGGCTACACCACACTCGAGACGTACCCGTACGCGCAGAAGACGTCGCTGCAGGACGCGACGACCGACGCGCAGGAGCTCAATCGTGGTCAGACCGGCCGCACCCAGGCGAACAAGCAGGTGTCCTACGTGCGCAACTCGGTCAAGGCGACCGTCGACGCATACACCGGCAAGGTGACCCTCTACCAGGTCGATCAGGATGATCCCGTGTTGAAGACCTGGATGAAGGTCTTCCCCGGAACGGTCAAGCCGCGCAGTGAGTTCGACAAGCAGACCGACCTGAAGCAGCACGTGCGCTACCCGGAGGATCTGTTCAAACTCCAGCGCACACTGCTGTCGCGGTATCACGTGTCCGACCCGGGAACGTTCTTCCGCAGCAACGATTTCTGGTCGATTCCCAACGATCCGACGAACGACGATGCCGCACGGCAGGGACTCAGTCAGCCGCCGTACTACTTCACCGCGGCATCGCCGTCGGGCCCGCAGGCCGAGTTCCAGCTCACCACGGTGATGAACGGTCTCAACAGCCGGTTCCTCTCCGCGTACATGACGGCCTCCTCCGATCCTGAGGACTACGGCAAGATCACCGTCAAGACACTGCCGACGACCAAACAGACCGTCGGCCCGCAGCAGGCGCAGGAGAACATGAAGAGCGCCGGGCCTGTGGCGTCCGACCGAAAACAGGTCGAGGACACCACCAAGGTCACCTACGGCAACCTGTTGACGCTTCCGGTCGGGCAGAACGGCGTGCTCTACATGGAGCCGATGTACACGCAGTCGAAGACAGACGACTCGGCGATTCCGAAGCTGTACCGCGTGCTGGTGTATTTCAACGCGGCCAGCAACGAAGCCAGGGTGGGTTATCGGGCGACAGTGGCCGAAGCGCTGCGAGACGTCGGGATTTCTCCCGCGCAGGTGACCGCTCCGGAGAACGGGCCGGTCGACGTCGGGGATGACGGCCAGCAGCCGATCGCCACACCGACACAACCCGACCAGCAGGGGCCGTCGAGTCCGCAGCGTGACGCCGCGGTGAAGGAGATCGGCGCCGCGCTCGGCCAGCTCAAGGATGCGCAGAGCAAGGGCGACTTCACCGCATACGGGCAGGCCCTCGATCGGCTCAACAAGGCTGTGCAGCAGTACGAGGCGCTGCCGTCGGGGAATTGATCGGCACGACGACGCCGGGCCGTACGAGTCGCGGTCCGGCGTCGTCAACTCGATGTGAAACTGTCGGGGTGACGTCGGTCACCCCGATGTCATTCTGGTGGTGTTTTGAGCATGTCGCCGCAGGTCAGGGGGGTCACGGTAATGGATTTGCATCTGCATCGAACGCACCTGTAACGTGGTGTTCAGCAACGCGGGGTGGAGCAGCTCGGTAGCTCGCTGGGCTCATAACCCAGAGGTCGCAGGTTCAAATCCTGTCCCCGCTACGAGAAATCCGGCCCGGCCGTAACGATCACGATCGTTACGGCCGGGCCGGATTCATATCGTCAGGCTCATGCTGATCCATCTGGGCTCGAAATGTGTTCTCGGCTCATCGGATGGACGAAACAACGCAACTGCGAGTTCGCGTTTCTGCGACGTGGCCGACGCACCCGCATCGCTGCAGACGTTCGCTGCGATTTCGGGCAGCACATTCTTCGCACCGCGCAGTAGGCGCGTCGAGGCCCGTATTTCGCGACATCACGCCTCTGGTGATGAGCGAGTATCCGATATTCGCTAGACTCAATCCGATTCGACGATTATGTGTCCGGTTTGCGTCAGGTGGGGAAGCCGTACACAACCGTTCGGGGGGAAACACCGTGCGGTCGGCATCGCATTGTGCGCGAGCGCGATGCGATGAGCAGTCGTGCCACGCCGGTCACGGGGGGGGGTACTTCGTGCAGGCTCGTGCCGCGGCAGGGTCGTCGGATCATCGGCGTGACACGGAGGAGGGGAAGCCGACATGGCTAAAAGAAAAGTCGTCAAGTTCGTCGACGATCTCGACGGGGCGGAATTAGAAGAAGCTGTGACCGTTGTTTTCGGGTTGAACGGAAAACAGTACGAGTTCGACACGTCGCCCGCGCACGCCAAGGAATTCGCACAATCCCTGCAGAAGTATCTGGCAGTTTCCCGTTTGGCGAATGAATCAGGGAAACAGGGACGTCCGTCGAAGCGCGCGCACCCTCGGACGCAGGCGATTCGTGCGTGGGCGCGCGAGAACGGGTACGAGATCAGCAATCGCGGACGCATCTCGTCGGAGATCGTGTCGGCGTTCGAAGCCGCCGTCTGAGTGGCCTGCGCGTCCGAAGTCCGCTGACGGTCTGAGCTTTTGCGACTCGCCGTGCCCCGGCGGTACTAACGTGGTGGCCATGGCCACCGACAAGCAGATTCACGAGCACATCACCGACCTCATCGCCGAGGAGCACGAACTCCGTTCCAAGTTGGGGCGCGGCGACATCACGCCAGACGAGGAGAACTCGCGCCTGTCCCAGATCGAGGTATCCCTCGACCAGGCATGGGATCTCCTGCGCCAGCGTCAGGCGAAGCGCGACGCAGGACAGGACCCGGATGCGGCGTCGACCAGGCCTGCCGACGTCGTCGAGAAGTACCTGGACTGAATCGCCGCGAGGGGACGAAACGAGGCGTTCGATGAGCAGCTATGGCGAGACGTTCACGCGCAGCGTCGACGACAGGGAGAACTTCTGGCTGCAGGCGGCAGCCGACGTCGAGTGGTCGATTCCGCCGACCGTCGCGCTCGACGACTCAGACGCACCGATCTACCGTTGGTTTCCCGACGGTCGACTGAACACGTGTTTCAACGCACTCGACCGGCATGTCGCGGCCGGTCACGGCGACCGCATGGCGCTGATCTGGGACTCGGCGATGGTCGACGAGATCCGCGAGTACACCTACGCCGAACTGCTCGTCGAGGTGTCGAAGTTCGCCGATGTGTTGCGACGACGCGGGGTGTCGGCGGGCGACCGCGTCATCATCTACATGCCGATGATCCCCGAAGCCGCTGTCGCGATGCTGGCGTGCGCGCGCATCGGTGCCGTGCACTCGGTGGTTTTCGGCGGTTTCGCGGCCCCGGAACTCGCCACTCGCATCGACGACGCCGAGCCGGTTGCGATCGTCACGGCGTCGGGCGGTCTCGAACCGGGGCGCAGCGTCGAATATCTGCCCATCGTGGCCAAGGCGCTGACGCTTGCCGACGCAGGCGTGTCGACGGTCGTGGTCAAGGATCGGCCGCAGGTGGCAGGTGCTGCTGCCGACCACGCCGGAAGCGGCGGTGCGGAGTGGCTCGACTGGGACACCGAGATGGAGACCGCCGGGCTCACCGAGCCCGTCGACGTCGCAGCCACCGACCCCCTCTACATCCTCTACACGTCGGGTACCACCGGCAAACCCAAGGGCGTGGTGCGCGACAACGGTGGACACGCCGTCGCGTTGATCTGGTCGATGGCCAACATCTACGACATCGGTGCGGGCGACATCTGGTGGACCGCATCCGATGTGGGATGGGTCGTCGGCCACTCGTACATCGTCTACGCTCCGCTGCTGGTGGGTGCGACGTCGGTCATGTACGAGGGCAAGCCGGTCGGGACGCCCGACGCGGGTGCCTTCTGGAGGGTCATCGCCGAGCATCGCGTCAAGGCGCTGTTCACCGCTCCGACGGCGATCCGGGCCATCCGGAAAGCCGATCCCGATGCGAAACTTCTCGACCAGTACGACATCTCGACGCTGCGTACTCTCTTCGTCGCGGGCGAGAGACTCGACCCGGACACTCTCGCGTGGTCGTCTAACGTGCTCGGGGTACCGGTCATCGACCACTGGTGGCAGACCGAGACCGGTTGGGCCATTGCGGCCAATCTACGTGGGCTGCAACCCATGCCGGTCAAGGCGGGGTCGGCGACGGTTGCCGTGCCCGGCTTCGGCGTCGAAGTGGTCGACGCCGAGGGCAGCGCCGTCGATGCTGGTGTCGAGGGCAACATCGTCATCAGGCTGCCGTTGCCGCCCGGCACGCTGGCCGGACTGTGGGGCGACGAGGAGCGGTATCGCAGTTCGTATCTCAGTGCGTTTCCCGGCTACTACCTCACCGGCGACTCCGGTTATATCGATGCCGACGGCTACGTCTTCGTCCTCGGACGGTCCGACGACGTGATCAACGTCGCGGGGCACCGATTGTCGACCGGCAGTATCGAAGCCGTGGTCGCGTCACATCCCGCGGTCGCCGAGTGTGCGGTGATCGGCATCCACGACGATCTCAAAGGACAGCGACCGAGCGGCTACGTGGTGCTCAAATCGGGAGTCGACATCGACCCCGACGACCTGCGGTCGGAGTTGATCACGATGGTTCGCAACGACATCGGTCCCGTTGCCACATTCCGCGACGTGACCGTCGTACCGGCATTGCCGAAGACCCGATCGGGCAAGATCCTGCGAAAGACCATGCGGCAGATCGCCGATCACCAGGACTACGCAGTGCCATCGACCATCGAGGACCCGGACGTACTGGCACAGCTGGCCGAACAGATCGGCGGTTGACACGGCCGAGCGGTAGTGATGCTGACTCCGATGAGGACTCCACCTCATCTGTGCTGCCGCACCTTGGGCGGTGCCGAAGGTGTGGCATGACAGATGAGGTGCGTAGACTCGGCCAAGGTGATGGATCTCGCCCGGGCGGCACTGCGTGCCCCCGAACCGCCGTTCACGGCTGATAGTTCCTGTTCCGGTAGGTGACGGAAGGAGCTTTGTGGTGTGCGATGAACGTGCCGAGTCGACGGATGATGCGACGAACCCGATCCCGATCGATCCCGACGCCCCGAACCCTCGGCCGCTGCACCTGCAGGTCGGTGCGCTCGCCCTCGTCTTCGTCGGCGGCGTCGCCGGCACCGGTCTGCGCTATCTGATCGAAGAACTGTTCCCGACGGTGGGTACAGGCTGGCCGTGGGCCACATTCGCCGTCAACATCGTGGGTGCGTTCGTTCTCGGCGCGTTGCTGGAGATCTTGGCTCTCGCCGGCCCGGACGTCGGTTGGCGTCGCAACGTGCGTGTGTGCGCGGGGACCGGCTTCTGTGGTGCCTTCACCACCTACTCGACATTCGCGCTCGAGACCACCCAACTCGGTCACCACGGAGCGCCCGTGACCGCGGTCGCGTATGCGGTTGTGAGCGTTCTCCTCGGCCTCGTGGGCGCGTGGGTCGGGATCGTCGTGGCCGGGGCGGCCCTGCGGCGTCGAGGAGGCGAGGTGTCATGACCGTCGTCGCCGTCCTGATCGCCGGTGCGTTCGGTGCCGTCGCGCGCTTCGTCGTCGACGGCGCGATCAAACAACGACGCAGCACGGTGTTCCCGTGGGCCACGCTGGTGATCAACGTGACGGGTTCGCTGCTGTTGGGAGTGCTCGCCGGACTGGTGATCTACCATGCGGCACCCACGGACCTACAGGTGATCGTCGGTACCGGATTCTGTGGCGGTTACACCACTTTCAGCACGGCGAGCGTCGAAACCGTGCGACTGGCGCAGCGTCGTCGAAGCGCACTCGCCGTGTCGAACGCGATCGGTTCCGTCGTGGGTGCCACCGCGGCATGCGCTGTCGGTCTCGCGGTCGCATGGGCGATCTGAGCGGTGAGCTCGGGAGAGGACTCGATGATGACGACCACACAAGGTTTCGGACAGCACGACGACGAGGGCCCACTCACGCGGCACAGGCGTGGGCCCACACCACGACTCGATGCCCGAGCCGCATTGGTCATCGGGTGGAATCGACACGCGGACAGCGTCACTGCCGTGCGGTACGCCGCGGGACTCGCGCGACTGCTCGACGCGCACCTACACGTGGTGCACATCGTCGACCTCGACGACGAACCGCTCGACCCGGATGCCCCGAACTGGGAGGAACAGTTCGACGCCACCGTCGACGACGCCGCACTGGAGGCGAGGAGAATCCTCGACGCTGTTCCTGCGTCGTGGACCTATCACAGCGGACACGGTTCTGCGGCTGAGCTTCTCGCGACGGTGAGTGACCGCTACGGGGCGCTCATGGTGGTGATTGGAAGTCCCCGTGGCGGATTCATGTCCTACGTCGACTCGGTCGTCGGTCAATCCGTCGCGCGGCGAATGCTCGGCCAGCGGAGGGTTCCGCTGCTCGTGGTCCCCTCAGGCGTCGACGTCGACACCGTGTTCCCCGGACAGGCATAGTGATCTGGACAGTACGAGCCCCGAAGCACCCGCCGCCGGCAGTGGGTGCGTCCACCTCACCGCCGGCGGCGGGTGCTCGGGGCTCGTACTGAGACCTCCTACTGTCGAAACTCAGTGGGTCACTTGAGTTCCGCGCTGCTCTTGTTCAGCACGCGACGGGCGATGATGAGTTGCTGGATCTGCTGGGTCCCCTCGAAGATGTCGAGGATCTTGGAATCGCGGGCCCACTTCTCCAGAAGCAGCCGCTCCGAATAACCAAGCGTTCCGGTCAGTTCGACCGCCTTGTTGGTGATGTCGGTGACCGTGCGACCGGCCTTCGCCTTCGCCATCGACGCCTGCAGCGAATTGGGTTCCTTGTTGTCGGCCATCCACGTCGCACGGATCGTCATCAGGTAGGCGGCTTCGAAATCGGCCTCCATACGGATGAATTCCGCTGCTGCCGCGTGTTGGTTCTCCGCGGGCTTGTCGTAGTCGATCTCGATACCCGCCTCCTCGAGGATTCGGCGTAGCTCCTCGAGTGCTGCGCGTGCGACACCGACCGCCATTCCGGCAACGAGCGGGCGGGTGTTGTCGAAGGTCTGCATGACACCGCCGAAGCCCTTCTTGGTGTCGACCTCCGGCGAGCCGAGCAGATTCTCCTTGGGGATGCGACAGTTGTCGAAGCGGATCACCGCGGTGTCGGACACCCGGATACCGAGCTTGTGCTCGAGACGCACCACCTCGACGCCGGGGTGTTCGCGCGGAACGACGAAGCTCTTGATGGCCGCGCGGCCGAGGCTGCGGTCGACGCTGGCCCACACGACGATGTGCGTGGCCCGTGAACCGGACGTGACGAAGATCTTCTCGCCGTTGATGACGTACTCGTCACCGTCGAGCGTCGCGGTGGCCGTGACGGCCGCGGAGTCGGAGCCGAAGCTCGGTTCGGTGATCGCCATCGCGGCCCACACCTTGCCGAACCGTGCGAGTTGTTCGTCGGTGGCGACCGCGGCGATGGCCGAGTTACCGAGCCCCTGGTAGGGCATCGACAGAGTCAGACCGACGTCGCCCCAGCAGGTTTCGATGACGTTCATCACCGACTGCATGTTGCCGCCGTTGACGTTCACGCCCTCGGGCGTTTCCTTCTTTTTCTTCTGGCTGCGTCCGCCGTCGGCGCCAGCGCCTGCCTGCCCCGTCTCGGAGAGACCGTCGTACAGGCTGGCGAGGGTGTCGAGTTCTACCGGGTAGGTGTGCTCGGCGAGATCGTATTTGCGCGAGATCGGACGGAAGATCTCGGCTGCCGCCTGGTGAGCCTGATCGATGGTGGTATTGAGCTTCCGCGGAAGCTCGAGATTGATTGCCATGTCTGAAGTGTCCTTCTCGAATCGTCGCCTAGAGGACGACGATGCCCTCGCCGATGCCTGCACCGCGCAGGTCGCGGTACCACCGCTCCACCGGGTGCTCCTTGGTGAAGCCGTGACCGCCGAGCAGCTGTACTCCGTCGAGGCCGATCTGCAAGCCCTTGTCGAGGGTCAGCTTTCGTGCGAGCGCCGACTCCCGTGCGAACGACAGTCCCTGCTCGGCCCGCGAGGCGCCGCGCAGTGTGACCAGACGGATGCCGTCGAGTTCTGTTGCGATGTTGGCCACCATGAACGCCACCGCCTGCCGGTTGGAGATCGGCTCGCCGAACGCCTCGCGCTCGTTGACGTAGGGGATCACGTAGTCGAGGACTGCCCTGCCGGTACCGGCGGCCAGCGCAGACCAGCCGAGGCGCGACAACCGCACCACGTCGCGATAGGCGGCGAATGCTGCCTCGCCGGCCTCTTCGCCGAGCAATGCCGACTCGGGCACCGCAACGTCCTGCAGGAGGAGTCGGCCCATGCCCGCAGCACGCACGCCCATTCCCGGGTCGGCCTCGACGATGAGGCCCTGCGAGTCGGACTCGACGATGAACAGTGCTGGACGTCCCTCGAGTTGGGCTCCGACGATGAAGAGCTCCGATGAGCCCGCCGCGGGTACGAATGACTTCACGCCGTTGAGGCGGTAGCCGCTCGGGACGCGAGTTGCCTTGGTCTGCAACGAGAACGCGTCGAAGAGGGCACGCGGTTCGGCGACGACCACGGCGGACTGTGGCACGTTCTCGCCGGCGAAATCGGGGAGGTAGGTCTTCTGCTGGCCGTCGCTGCCGAAGTTGGTGAGCGTGGTGGCGACACCGCTCGGTGCGAGAAGTGGCAGAGCGAGGCCCATATCGCCGTAGGCCATCGCCTCGGCGACGAGCGCGTTGGTGACCACACCCCGTTCGGTTGCCGCGCCGTCGAAGTCCTCCGGCACGTTGATCATGGTGATGCCGAGTTCGGCCGAACGCTTGACGATGTCGTCGGGTGCGGTCGCTGCGTTGTCGGCCTCGTAGGCGGCCGGACGCAGGATCTCCTCGGCGAACTCCTTCACCGTCTCGGCGATCATCTGCTGTTCGTCGTCGGGATTGAGGTTGAAGTAGTCCTTGGGTGCAGTGGTCAGCCGCTTGGCGCCGCCCGATCCGCCGCTCTGCACCTTCTTGAACGCACGATTGGCGGCACCGAGGGTCTGGAAGCCCGTCTTGGTGGCCTGGTACGCAATCCGGTTAATGGGTTCACGGATCTGGTACTTCTCGGCGAAATCGGAGCCGGTCACCGTGGTGAGGACACGCATGGCGGTGCCGATGGCGTTGCGCTTGTGCGGGTTCTTGCCCACCGCGGACGTGTCGCGGGGTTCGGTGTGAGTTGTCATGACCACCATTTCTCTTCGCGCTCGATGTTGTTCTCGGGTGTGGCCGTCCGGGGACGCCGGTCGCGGGCCACGCCCACGGGGCTATCTTACCGGATAGTAAGTACGGACCTTACTACCCGGTAAGGACTTTGTCACGTGGTTCGGGATGGGCTGTCACGTGGTTCGGGAACGGGGCCCGCAGTCGTCGGGCCGTCGGCGCAGGCTCGGCGACTACGCTTGCTGGCGTGTCCAGTGTTCGTCGCGTGCCGAAGCCGGTCGGGTCGTCGTATCCGACCGGTCCGGCAGGTCCTCGACGTCTGGGCCCGGCGCTGGTCGTCGGGATCGGTGGGGCAGCGTTGGCGGTCGCCGCCGTCCTCTCACCCGCCGCGGTCGACCACGGGCCGGATGTGTGTCCGTTTCGAATCATGACCGGCTTGCCGTGCCCGGGGTGCGGGCTCACCCGCAGTTGGACCCACCTGATGCACGGAGATGTCGCCGGGGCAATCGGCCTCAACGTCTTCGGGCCGATCACGATGGCGGTGACGGCCATCGCGGTGGTACTCGCAGTATGGCGACTGATGGCCGGTCCTGCCGCATTGGCGAGCCTCCGGCTCGGACGACTGATGCCGTATGCGCTGGCCGTCGTCGGGATCTGGCTGGTGTACGGCGTGGCGCGAATCATCGACGCCGCTGCAGGTTGGGGCCTGTTCCCTACAGTCGTGTGAGGGGTGCGGAACCCGGGAGGAGCCGGATCGGACCGGGGGCATCGGTGCACACGGGGGTGCACATGGGTCCGGCCGAGAGCACAGTGGACCTATGCAGATAACCCACTTCGGACATTCCTGCGTGCTCGTCGAGTTGGAGGGGACCAGAATCCTCTTCGACCCCGGCAACTTCTCCCACGGCTTCGAAGGTCTCACCGGTCTCGATGCCGTTCTCATCACCCATCAGCATCCCGATCACTGTGACGTCGCGAGATTGCCCAACCTGATCGGGGAGAATCCGCAGGCGATTCGCATCGCCGATCCGCAGACCGCCGCCCAGCTCAACTCCGACGACGTCGCGGGGGAGTGGACCGCGGCGCTCGCCGGCGGCCAGGTCGATGTCGGCTCGGTGACCGCCCGGTTCACGGGAGGTCGCCACGCGGTGATCCACCCCGAGATCCCGGTCGTCGACAACGTCGCCTACGTGCTCGGAACTGCAACCGCGCCAGGACGTTTCATGCATCCTGGCGACTCCTTCTACATCCCGTTCGAGCAGGTCGACGTCCTCGCGCTGCCGTCGGCGGCACCATGGATGAAGCTCAGTGAATCCGTCGACTACCTGCGCGCCATGGCCCCGAGGGTCGCCGTCCCCATCCATCAGGCGATCCTGTCTGACGCCGGCACCGGCATCCACTACGGGCGCCTCGCGGACATGAAGGACCCGGGTACCGAGTTCGTGGTGTTGGACGGTGAGTCGGCCACCGAGGTGTGATGCCACCGAGGTGTGATGCGTCGCGCGGCGGCGCGTGATCCTGATGTGGGGCAGTACCGGCTACCGGTTGGCGGTTCAGGCAGGGGGTGCGAAGAACTCGAGAGCGATGTTGTCGGGGTCGCGGAACGAAATGCCCGATCCGTAGTGCGCGTGTTTGATGCCGCTGTGTGCGATCCCGAGCTCGTCGAGTCGAGCAACCCAGTCGTCGAGTTCGTCGCGGCCCACCGCGAACGCGACATGGTCGAGTCCTGTCGCGTGCTCGTCGAAGGCGCCCGAGGCGCGCGACCCGGTGTGCGTGTGCAATCCGAAGAGCGTGTCGCCGTCGAGCGCGAACACCGCGTGATGGAAGTCGCCGGACTCCTCGTCCTCGTCGAGCACCGGCGCGGCGTCGAACAATGCCGAGTACCAGCGCGTGCTGGCGTCGAGGTCGGTGACGGTGATCGCCACGTGGGTCAGTGCGGGGAAGCTGGGCATTACGGTCTCCTGGCGCGTCGAGGTTACGACCAGAACGCTAGGAGTCGGCGACGGCGGACACACCCCGATTGCCACGGGACTATCCGAGCGGTCAGGTCGGCGGAGATACGTGCCGGTCAGTTTCCGAGCGCTGCGAGTACCTCGTCGTGGAGCAGTCCGTTCGTCGCCACCGCGCTGCCACCCCCGGGGCCTGGCACGCCCTCGAGCGAGGTGAAGCTGCCGCCCGCCTCGCGGACGAGCACGTCGAGCGGGGCGAGGTCCCAGAGCGACACCTCGGGCTCCGCCGCGATGTCCACTGCGCCTTCCGCGACGAGGCAGTAGTTGAGGAAGTCGCCGTATCCGCGCACCCGCCAGACCCGGTCGGTGAGAGCGATGAATTCGTCTCGGACACCGCGGTCGGCCCAGCCGGACAGGCTCGAGAAGGTCAGGCTCGACGACGCGAGGTCGGAAACCTGCGACACCGCGACCCTGCGCGCCTCGCCGTGGTCGAACGAGACGTATGCGCCGATACCCTGTCCAGCCCACCAGCGTCGACGAAGTGCAGGTGCCGAGACGACGCCGACGACGGGAACGCCGTCGACCAGCAGGGCGATCAGCGTCGCCCAGATCGGGACCCCGCGCACGAAGTTCTTGGTGCCGTCGATGGGGTCGACGATCCACTGCCGTCCCTCGATCGTCGCCGCGCCGCCGAACTCTTCGCCGAGGACCTCGTCCTGCGGGCACATCGCCGCGAGACGATCCCGGATCATCTGCTCGCACGCGAGGTCGGCATCGGAGACCGGCGTGAGGTCCGGCTTGTCGGAGACCCGCAGGTCGAGGGCGCCGAAACGGCTCATGGTGATCGAATCGGCCGACTCGGCGAGCGACAGCGCGAAATCGAGGTCGGCGGTCAGGTCGGAGCCAGGCGTCGGAAGCACCACGTCAGGGTATCGCCTCGCCGCATCGTCCTCCGCAGCACGACGGACGCGTCATGCCCATCGCGAAATAGGCAACCTCATCGTGAAATAGACGACCTCATAGCGAAAGAGGCAACGCCCGAAATGTCCGGCAGCGATCGGTAGGGTTGTCCCCATGCTGTTCACCGCGATCCTCATCATCCTGCTCGTCGTTGCCGTGGCCGCGATGATCATGCGTTACCGGGGCCAGCGGATCGGCGGATTCGGCGGCGGGAACACCGCGGGTTACGCGCAGGGAACGCTGACGGTCACAGGCGTCAGCGAACAGAACGAGCCCGACAGCAAGGGACAGATGTTCTGCACCATCTCCGGAACCATCAACGGTCCCGGAACGAACCCGACCGAGGTCTACGGGACGATGATCCTCTCCGCGGGTGAGCCGTGGCCGCAGATCGGTTCGGAGCATGCCGTCGTCTACAAGCCGGGCAAGACCGCGACGACATGGAGTTTCGGACAGTTGCCGCCTATGCAGACGCCCGAGGTTCCGCCGTCCGCACCACCGCCGGCGTGACTCGTGACCCATCATGACGAACACCCCGCGGTGCACCGGAGTGGGGGCACATCGGCGATCGGCAATCGGTATCCTGGTGAACCGTGCATCCTGACGTAGCAACCGATCTCGAATCCCTCGACTCGACCCTGACGACCGTCGAGAAGGTCCTCGACGTCGACGAGTTGCGCAGGCGGATCGACGAGCTCGAGATGCAGGCGTCCGACCCCGACCTGTGGAACGACCAGGAGCATGCGCAGAAGGTGACCAGCGAACTGTCGCACGCCCAATCCGAGTTGCGACGCGTCACCGAGTTGCGGCAGCGGCTCGACGACATGCCGGTCCACTACGAGCTCGCCGAGTCCGAAGAGGGTGAGGCACGCACCTCCGCACTTGCCGACGCCGACGACGAGCGCGCCTCGTTGCGCGCCGACATCCAGGCGATGGAGGTCAAGACCATGCTCGCCGGCGAGTACGACTCGCGCGATGCCGTGGTCAACATCCGATCGGGAGCTGGCGGTGTCGACGCCGCAGACTGGGCGCAGATGCTGATGCGCATGTACGTCCGATGGGCGGAGAAGCACGGCTACGGCGTCGAGGTCTACGACACCTCGTACGCGGAGGAGGCGGGCCTGAAGTCGGCGACGTTCGCGGTCAAGTCGCCGTACATGTACGGCACATTGTCGGTGGAGCAGGGCACGCACCGACTGGTCCGGATCAGTCCGTTCGACAACCAGGGCCGTCGTCAGACCTCGTTCGCCGAGGTCGAGGTGCTTCCCGTCGTCGAGACCACCGACCACATCGACGTCGACGAGAACGATGTGAAGGTCGACGTCTACCGGTCGTCGGGTCCCGGTGGGCAGTCGGTGAACACCACGGATTCGGCGGTCCGACTGACACACATCCCGACGGGCATCGTCGTGACATGTCAGAACGAGAAGAGCCAGCTACAGAACAAGGCATCCGCGATGCGTGTGCTGCAGGCCAAACTGCTCGCACGCAAACAGCAGGAGGAGCGCGCAGAACTCGATGCGCTCAAGGGTGACGGCGGATCCAGTTGGGGCAACCAGATGCGCTCCTACGTGCTGCACCCCTACCAGATGGTGAAAGACCTGCGGACCAACGTCGAGAACAACAACCCGGCGACGGTTCTCGACGGCGACATCGACGAGTTCATCGAGGCCGGTATCCGATGGCGGATGGCCGATGCCGATGCGTGATGCCCTCGCACAGGCGCAGATGACCACTCTCGCCTTCGCGCCGGGCGCGACGGAGGCGGTGATAGGTCGCTTCTACCGCTGGATGGCCACAAGCGGTCTCGAGATCGTCATCTGGATTCTGGGCGGCATCCTGGTCGTGCGCTTCATCCGTTGGTCGGCTCAGAAGTTCACCGACCGACTCGAGTCGCAGTTCCACAACAGCGATCTGATCGTGCAGAGCGAGGACTCCAAACACCGTCGCGCGATGATCGACGTGGTGTCGTGGTCGCTCGTCGTGGTCGTCGGCATCGTCGTGTTCCTGCACATCCTGACCGTCTTCCACGTGCCGCTGTCCGGGCTCGTCGGTCCGACGGCGGTGATCGGTGCCGCGCTCGGTTTCGGTGCGCAGCGCGTCGTCCAGGACATCCTGGCCGGTTTCTTCGTCGTCGCCGAGAAGCAGTACGGCTACGGCGATGTTGTTGCCCTGACGGTCACCGGCAACGGCGAGGCCGAGGGCACTGTCGAGGATGTGACCTTGCGCATCACCCGACTGCGGACGTCGGAGGGCGAGGTCATCACCGTTCCCAACGGTCAGGTCATCAAGACAACCAACCGGTCGAAGGACTGGGCGCGGGCGGTCGTCGACGTTCCGGTGCCCGCCGAATCCGACATCGGCGTGGTCAACGAGGTGCTCTCCGAGGTCGGGCAGCGGTTCTATCACGACCCGTACTGGCACGACCTGTTGCTCGACGCGCCGTCTCCCCTCGGTGTGACCAACCTCGAGCTGGATTCGATGACTGTGCGCATGGTGACCCGGACCCTGCCCGGCAAGCAGTTCGAGGTGAGTCGTGCACTGCGCGCGTGGATCGTGCGCGCTCTGGCCAGCCGCGGCATCAACGTCGCGTCCGGTCGGGAGGTGCAGGCCGGATCGGCGCCGCCGAGCGGTATGCCCGATCCGGCACCAAGCCAGTCGTCGGGTGGTGATCAGTAATGGTCCACAGGCACGAGCCCGAGCCGCCGCAGCATGCGGGGCGGCGCAATCCTGACGACAGCCGTCCACCCGAGGCGGACGTCGAACCAGCACGAGCGCCCGATGTCGCCGCTGGTGACCCGACCGCGTCGGACAAGAAAGAAGCTGT
Organism: Gordonia otitidis NBRC 100426; assembly: GCF_000248075.1. Classification (GTDB taxonomy): domain Bacteria; phylum Actinomycetota; class Actinomycetes; order Mycobacteriales; family Mycobacteriaceae; genus Gordonia; species Gordonia otitidis. The sequence goes on from NZ_BAFB01000232.1 coordinate 28,541, forward strand.
CTCCGACAACGTCGCCGCTCCGACGTCGCCACAGCCGGAGGAACCGCAGCGTCGTCTCCGCCCCAGCCGCGACTGGAGTCACATTCCGCACACGAGGGCGCGCACCAGTACGGCCATCGTCGGAGTGCTGTTCATCGTCTGCGTGGTGCTCTACGGGTACACCTCGCAGCGGTACGGCATCGTGGAGCCTCCGCCGGCACCTACGCATCACCGAACCACCGTGCAGACGACCCCCTCGGCCACGTATTCGTCGCCGACGTCCTACCCGTCGAGTACAGAACCGAGTGATTCGCTGGCACCGCCGGTCGGCGGCAGCGAGGAGCCCGGCGCGCCAGGGGAGCAGGGCGCTCAGACCGGTGAGCCCTCGGGTCAGCCGACCACGACCTCGCGCAACGGCCCGTTCGACCTCTTCAACCGGCAGACGCAGCAGAACGAGACGCCTGCGGTTCCGTCGCGCTGAGCGCGGTACCTGTCCGCGCCCGACCTCGCACAGACGTGCCGCGCGTCACCTGAACGGAGCTCTCAGGCGTCACCGTTACACTCTGATGTCGTGATCAAGCTGGAGAACGTGACGATGAAGTACAAGGCTTCGAGTCGGCCCGCCCTCAGCGATCTCGATCTGGAGGTCGACAAAGGCGAGTTCGCCTTCCTCATCGGCCCCTCTGGTTCCGGAAAGTCGACGTTCTTCCGGCTGCTGCTCAAAGAGGACAGGCCCACGACGGGCGAGGTGTACGTCGGCGAGTTCCATGTGAACCGCCTCCGCGGGCGCACCGTGCCGAAGCTGCGGCAATCCATCGGGTGTGTGTTCCAGGACTTCCGGTTGCTGCAGCAGAAGTCTGTCGCCGACAACGTCGCGTTCGCGCTCGAGGTGATCGGCAAGCAGCCGTCGACGATTCGCCGCGTCGTGCCGGAGGTTCTCGAGTATGTGGGCCTCGAAGGAAAGCAAGACCGTATGCCCTACGAGTTGTCGGGCGGTGAGATGCAGCGCGTCGCCATCGCTCGGGCGATCGTCAACCGGCCATTGGTGTTGCTGGCAGACGAGCCGACGGGAAACCTCGATCCGGAGACCAGCGAGGAGATCGTGGACGTCCTCGACCGGGTGAACAGGCGAGGTACCACCGTGGTCATGGCCACCCATGATCGGCACATCGTCGACGCGATGCGACGTCGCGTTCTCGAGTTCGACAACGGCAAACTCGTCCGCAACGACGCGCAGGGCGTGTACGGCATCGGCTGACCGTCGGGTGCGATGTGCGCCGGATTTCGCGGCCGCGCACTCCGACCTGTCGACGCCCGTCAGCCCGCTCACCACACAGACCAAAGGACGTGTAGCAGCAGCATGCGAGCGAACTTCATCCTCAGCGAGGTCTTCAACGGTCTCCGCCGCAACGTCACGATGACGATCGCGATGATCCTCACCACCGCCATCACACTCGGCATGCTCGGTGGTGGGTTGTTGGTCATCCAGATGGCCAACAAGAGTCAGAAGATCTTCCTCGACCGCGTCGAAATGCAGTTCTACATCAACGACGATGTCAGCGCGGCCGATCCCGACTGCCAACGTGCTCCATGCTCGACGCTGCGTGCCGACCTCGAGAAGGAACCGGGCGTCGGATCGGTGACGTACGTGAGCAAGGCCGACGCCTACAAGGCGGCAAAGGCGGCGTTCGAGGAGAGTGCGCCAGAGATCGCGGACATGATCTCTCCCGACGCCAACCCGGCGTCGTTGAAAGTGCGCATGAGTGACGCGAACCGCTTCGGCGAAGTGCTCGACAAGTACGCCGACCGGAAGGATCTCGGCGTCGACGGTGTTCTTGATCAACGGGAGTTGGTCAAACGCATCTTCAGCGTGCTCGACGGGGTGCGCAACGCGGCGTTCGCGGTGGCTGCGGTCCTTGCGGTGGCGGCGATCCTGCTGATCGTCAACACAGTGCAGGTGGCCGCGTTCACGAGACGTACCGAGGTGTCGATCATGCGGCTCGTGGGCGCGACGAGGTGGTACACGCAACTGCCCTTCCTGTTGGAAGCGGTGGTCGCGGCGTTCATCGGTTCGTTGCTCGCCATCGGCGGGCTGTTCGCGGCGAAGGTGTTCTTCTTCGACAAGGCGTTGCACGATCTGTACGGCGTGAACATCCTCGCGCGGATCACCGCGGGCGACGTCTTGTTCGTCTCGCCATGGCTGATCCTCGCCGGAATTGTGTTGGCAGCCGGGACGGCGTATGTCACGCTGCGTGTCTACGTTCGTGAGTGAGGCTCCGAGCATCGCGCGAGCCGGGTAGAACCCGACGCAGACCCAGACGAAACAGAGAGAAGGTGGAAAGTGGCGAAGGAAAAGGGACGGAACGTGATCGCGTCGAACCGTAAGGCACGCCACGACTACACCATCCTGGACACCTATGAAGCGGGTGTGGCGTTGGTGGGTACCGAGGTCAAGAGCCTGCGCGAGGGTAAGGCGTCGCTGGTCGACGCCTTCGCGACCATCGACGACGGCGAGGTGTGGCTGCGTGGTCTGAACATCGCCGAGTACGGCAGGGGGTCGTGGACCAACCATGCGCCGCTGCGTAAGCGCAAGCTGCTCATGCATCGCAGGGAGATCGACAACCTCATCGGCAAGATCCGCGACGGCAACCTCACGTTGGTGCCGCTGTCGCTGTATTTCAACGACGGCAAGGTCAAGGTCGAACTGGCGCTCGCACGCGGCAAGCAGGCGCACGACAAGCGCCACGACATCGCCCGTCGCACTGCACAACGCGAGGTCGAGCGTGAGTTGGGCCGTCGCGTCAAGGGAATGTGATCGCTACCGGGTCATCGGACGCGCCGTCGAAGCGGGTGATTCGCAGCGCATCGCCCGGGTGGCGTGCGCGACGAACAGGCGTCGTCGTGTGTTCGCTTCTGTCGCTGGCGATGATGGTGTTCGCGGGCTGTACGCCGCAACAGCAGGGAAGGGTCGGCGGCGACGCGCCGGCGATCGGTGGATTGCCCGCCACGCCACCGATGGGCTGGAACAGCTGGAACACCTTCGGTTGTGGGGTCACCGAGAAGGTCGTCCGTGAGCAGGCCGACGCACTTGTGTCGTCGGGGCTTCGTGACGCCGGATATCGGTACGTGGTCGTCGACGACTGCTGGGCTGCTCCGACGCGCGACGCGTCGGGTCGATTGCAGGCGGACCCGGTTCGCTTCCCGTCGGGGATGGCGTCGTTGGGCGCGTATCTCCATGAGCGCGGCCTGTTGTTCGGGATCTACTCGGGGGCGCGGGACAAGACCTGCACCCAGTTCCAGGGCGTGTATCCCGGTGCGACTGGCAGCGGCGGCCACGAAGAGCTCGATGCCACGACGTTCGCCGCGTGGGGCGTCGACTATCTGAAGTACGACTGGTGTTCGTCCGACTCCGATCACGACGATCAGGTCTCGTCCTTCACCGCGATGCGCGATGCCCTGCGAGACACCCGGCGTCCCATCGTCTACTCGATCAATCCCAACAGCGGTGTGTCCGGGTCGGTACCAGGTGCCGAATTCGATTGGGGCGGAACGGCAACGATGACACGGGTGACCAATGACATCACACCTGCGTGGTCGACGCCCGGCGGGCCGTCCGGCTTACAGGGGATCGTGAACATCATCGACGCAGCGGGGCCGTTGACGTCGCGGGTCCAGCCGGGTTCCTTTCTCGACCCCGACATGCTCGTCGTCGGAATGGGTCGATTGACGGCTGCGCAGCAACGGACGCAGATGTCGATGTGGGCGATGATGGCCGCGCCACTCATCACGGGTAACGACCTGACCACCATGTCGCAGGAGACTCGTGACCTGCTGCGCAATGCCACGGCGGTCGACATCGATCAGGACTCGCGCGTCGTCGCGGGGGCGATGGTCGACGACGACCCGGAGGTGTGGTCTCGCGCGATCGGCGACAAGGGACTGGTGATCTCGCTGACCAACCGTGCGGACCATCCGCGCACGCTGTCGGTGCCCCTGGGAAGTGTCGGACTCGTGGGCGACGCCTCGGTGACGGGGGTCGATGCGTGGACCGGGCGTTCGTACACCGCGCAGCACGGCGAACTGTCGGTGCCGGTCGGTGTCCACGACACCGTGATGCTCGAGATCCGCTGAGCCTCGCGACCAGCGGGGTCGTCACGGGGAGGGTTCGCCTACGTCTCGTTGCGGTCGGTGCGGTCGCGATCTGATGACGATGCGGATCGAGCGGCGCGTCGAACCTGGACGTTTGCTGTGCAAACGGTTAGACATGCCGGGTGATCTGGAGAGGACTGCCACAACTGCAACATACGTCACGTGCGTCACAGGAGGGTCGAGTGTGGCCACAGCTGATGTCGACGAGACCGAGTCGTCGCGCTGCGTCGATTGTCGCCGCGCTGTTGGCCGTGGTCGCGACAATGCTAAGCGGTACAGCGCTCGCGGCGCCTGCATCGGCGGCGGTGGTCAGGATCGATCGGGTCGACGCTCAACTGTCGATGGTGTACGTCTATTCGCCATCGATGGGGAAGGTCATTCCGAATCAGGTGTTGCGTCCACGAGGCGGGAGCGCGGCGCCGGTCTTCTACCTGCTGAATGGGCGCTCCGGTGGTGTCGAGGGTGACAGCTGGCTCAAGCAGACCGACCACCGCTCGTTCTTCGCGGGCAAGAATGTGACCGTGGTGTCGCCGCTCGGTGGGCCGTACTCCTGGTATGCCGATTGGCAGCGACCCGACCCGGTCCTCGGGGTCAACAAGTGGGCCACCTATCTGCTGCGGGAACTGCCCGCCGCGATCGCCGGGCCCCTGAAAACCAACGGCCGCAATGCGATTGCGGGATTGTCGCTATCGGGTGGTCCTGCGCTCGACATCGCAGGTCGGGGCGGATCGTTCTATCGGGCCGCGGCGTCGTACAGCGGTTGCCCGGCCATCAGTGCGCCGCCGGCCACCGCCGGCGTATTCGCTACGACGTCGCTCGGTGGAGGGAATGCGCTGAACATGTTCGGGCCTCCCGGATCGGCTGCGTGGGTCGACCACGACCCCTCACGCCATCCGGAACGATTAAGGGGTAAGGCGATTTATCTGGGCGTGGCGTCGGGTCTCCCCGGACGTACCGACGGCGCTCCGGTGGGCGCGCCGTCGCTCCTCGCCGGACCCGCCGAGGTGGAGATGGCGACGCGGTGGTGCACCGACCAGATGGCCGGGGCACTTCGCGGCGCGGGGATACCGCACACCTACCGTGTGTTCGACCAGGGCGCGCACACGTGGTCGCTCTTCGCTACCGAGATGCGCGACAGCTGGCGAGTGATCGGGCCTGCGCTAGGGGCCTGATGACGACGTCGGCCGGCTCGCACTGAGTCGCCGGTGAGAAAGGGAATGAACCCGGCGTCGCGGGTTGTTATAATGGAGCTTCCGCCGGTTTCCGGTGGAACCATCTCGGGGCTGATCGGTTTCGACTACGTGCGTCGAGGTGGGGGAAGCGTGTCGGTGCAGGCCAGAGACCACCGCTAAGCGTCGCGGCAACCAATTAAGCGCCGATAAGAATCAGCGCGACTACGCACTCGCTGCCTGACAGCGACTGCGTGTCTGTCGGCCCGGGTTTCGCTCCTTGACCCGGTGCCGGCATCATTCAAAGGAGCTCACCGTCCACTCCGGTCGCGGGGGTGAACGGGACAACTCACAGCGACTGGGATCGTCATCTCGGCTTGTTCGCGTGACCGGGAGATCCGAGTAGAGGCAGAGCGGACTGCACACGGAGAAGCCCTACCGAAGCGACGGAGGACCCGGGTTCAATTCCCGGCAGCTCCACAAAGAGCCTCCCACCTGTTCACGCAGGTGGGAGGCTTTTTATGTGGTTTCGGTACGATCAGGCGAGCTCTGATATCTTCGCTACGCGGACCGTGTGCCGATGTCGATTCACGTCGCACGACAGGGGTGCATCACGCTCAGCGGCCGCCGTACATCGTCAGCCAGATCGAACGGGCCATCGCCGCGGCGAATGCACGATCGTCGGTGTCGTCGTCGAGCTGCATGATGTCCGAGAATCCGGCCTGCATGCCGACGACGATGAAGCGGGCGGTCTGGTCGGGCTTGATGTCGGCGGAGACGAGTCCCGCGGCCTGCTCGGTACGGATGCGGTCGGCGATGTCGGCCATGTAGTTCTGTAGGCCGCGCCGAAAACTGTCCCCGAACCTTGCGTCGGTGCTCGTCGTCTCGAGGTAGGCGCGCCAGATCACCCGGTACCGACGTGCTGAGCCGAACAGCTCTGCGATGACGTCGGTGAGCGTTTCCGGTTGGGCCTGCGAGGGATGCTTCCAGTAGCGGTCCGCTGCGGCGACGAACTCCTCGAGGAGTGGTGTGGTCAGTTGCAGGATGAGAGCGGTCTTGTCCGGGAACCACTGATAGAACGTCGATCGCGAGACGTCGGCTGCCTCGAGGATGCGTTCGACGGGGATGTCGGCGTAATGCTCTCCGGTCGCCAGGATTGCTGATGTCGCAGCGAGAATTCTGCTCTGCGACATCGTTTTCCGCCTAGCGGCACCTGGCATGCGCAACACGCTACCGCGCTGATCCGCCGCGAGGCGCGCAGTACGGACAGCGCATGGCACCCGTCGTTGAAGTTCTGTCGATCAGCCGACATCATCGATCGCGCGCCGGACGAACTCCAAGGCTGCGTCCTGCCACAGGAGGACGTGGTCGAGCATCGCGTGGTGTCCGTGCGGCACCGAGACGAACGTCGCGTCGTAGCCGTTGTCGCGCAGTTCGGCGATGCCCTCTGCCGTCCGTCGCGGCGAGGTGAGGGTGTCGGCGTCACCGTGGATCGCGCGGACTCGTACACCGCGCCGGATTCGACGCCAGTCGTGGTGTTGCCACCACGGCGCCAGTGCGAGTATTGCGACGACCCGCGCGTCGGCACCGAGATGCGCTGCGACCCGGCCGCCCATCGAATGACCGATGAGCGCGACGGGCACCCCGGGGTGTTCCGAGGTGATCTCGTCGAGAGCAGCGCGCGCATACGGCATGGGGCTTTCCTGACCGCCGTTCCAGCCGTAGACCCTGTACCGGACCTGTCGAACGTCGACGGCGCCACGAAAGCGGGCTCGGATAGACCACGTGAACGGATACATGCGCAACGCTGTGCCCTGCGTTGGACTGAACGGACGGTAGCTGTGATCGGTGCCGCCGGGGAGAACGAGCACGGTGAGTCGCGGGGTCATCGTCTCCAGCATGCCGCCCGCGGTACAAGTGACTGACGTCGACGCCCGGTTTCGGGCACAATCTAGAGATATGGCTTCCCCACGTGCCGGCACTCCGGCTCTGCCCGAAGACCTCATCGACGTCGACGCGGTAGTCGGCGCCTACTACGACAAGGTGCCGGACCCGAACGACCCGGGCCAGCGGGTGGTGTTCGGAACGTCCGGGCACAGGGGATCGAGTCTCGACACCGCATTCAACGAAGCGCACATTCTCGCGATCACCCAGGCGATCGTCGAACACCGGAAGGGTGCGGGCATCACAGGCCCGCTGTTCATCGGTTTCGACACCCACGCGTTGTCGGTTCCGGCGTGGCAGTCGGCTCTCGAGGTCCTCGTCGCGAACGGGGTGACGGTCTTCACGGCCGAGGACGACACCTACACTCCGACTCCTGCGATCAGTCACGCCATCCTGACGTTCAACGCCGCCAATCCCGGTGTCGAATCCGACGGCATCGTCGTCACACCTTCACACAACCCGCCGCGTGACGGTGGGTTCAAATACGATCCTCCGTCGGGTGGTCCTGCCGACACGACGACCACGACGTGGATCGCCAACCGTGCCAACGACTTGCTCGCGGCGAAACTCGATGGCGTCGCACGTGTTCCGTTCGACAAAGCCCGACATGACGATCTGGTGCACAACTACTCGTTCGTCATGAATTACACCGACGGTCTGGCCTCCGTCGTCGACATGGAGGCGATCCGCAACGCGGGCATCCGGATCGGCGCCGACCCTCTCGGCGGCGCGTCGGTAGGGTACTGGGCGGCCATCGGATTCCGGTACAACCTCGACAAGCTCACTGTCGTGAATCCGACTGTGGACCCGACGTTTTCGTTCATGACACTCGACACCGACGGCCAGATCCGCATGGACTGCTCGTCACCGGACGCCATGGCGTCGCTCATCGATTCACGTGATTCGTACGACATCGCGACCGGCAACGACACCGACGCCGACCGTCATGGCATCGTCACGCCCGACGGCGGACTGATGAACCCCAATCACTATCTGGCCGTGGCGATCGACTACCTGTACACGCATCGATCCAACTGGTCGCCCGAAGCGGCGGTCGGAAAGACGCTGGTCAGTTCGAGTCTCATCGACCGTGTCGTCGCCGGGATCGGGCGCAAGCTCATCGAGGTCCCGGTGGGATTCAAATGGTTCGTCGACGGTCTGCTCGACGGCAGCATCGCTTTCGGGGGAGAGGAGAGCGCCGGCGCGTCGTTCCTCACATTCGACGGTGGTCCGTGGTCGACCGACAAGGACGGCATCATCATGGCGTTGCTGGCATCGGAGATCCTCGCGGTCACCGGCAAGACACCGTCGCAGCGCTACCGGGAGCTGGCCGCCGAGTACGGCGAATCCGCTTATGCCAGAACGGATGCACCTGCCACTCGCGAGCAGAAGGCCGTGCTCGCGAACCTCTCGGCCGACCAGATCACGGCCACCGACCTCGCGGGCGACCCCATCACCGCCGTGATGACGAAAGCGCCGGGCAACAACGCTCCCATCGGTGGGGTGAAGGTGACGACCGCCGATGCCTGGTTCGCGGCGAGACCGTCCGGGACCGAGGACAAGTACAAGATCTATGCGGAGTCCTTCAAGGGAGTCGATCACCTCGCGAGGGTCCAGGAGCAGGCGCAGGAGGTCGTCGACGCCGCCCTGTCCTGAAACGGTGGTGCTGTCGTGAATCGTCGGTGCGTTACGCTCGCCCCTGGTGCCCGCTGTCGATCGGTGGCGGGCACCGGCCTCGCCACCGGGGCGCGGCGAACACCACGAAGGATGATCTGTGACTGACAGGCGCAAGCCACGGCCCGCATCGACGTCGAAGTACCAGCCTCGGGCGACGTCGAGCACGTCGACCTACGTGCTGCTGGGAATCGCGGTGGTGGTGGTGATCGCGTTGGTGGTTGGAGGGGTGCTCTGGAACCGCAACCGCGACCAGGGCGGCACGGCCAACGAGCAGGTCCTCAATTCCAACGCCGCATTGATCATCGGTGCGCCCGACGCCAAGACGACGATCGACGTCTTCGAGGACTTCATGTGCCCCGTGTGCAAGCAGTTCGAGCAACAGTCAGGGCAGGCGATCGTCGGTGCCGTCGACGCCGGGAAGCTGCGCGTGCGGTACCACATGCTGAACTTCCTGAATCGTCAGTCGGCGTCGGGGGACTACTCGAGTCGGGCGGCGGGCGCGTTGCAATGTGTTGGCGCAGGCGAGAATCGCGAGGTCTTCTTCAAGTACCACACCGCATTGTTCGCGGATCAGCCCAAGGAGGGCAGCGACTCCGACCCGTCGAACGCCGATCTGTCGACGATCGCGGCCGCACAGGGCGCCAGTGCGGCGACGCAGAAATGCATCACCGACGGCGCCAAGGTCGCCGAGGGTGAGAAGGCAGCAGAAGAATCCCAGAACCAGCTCGCCAAGGCGACTGGTGGGCAGGTGGCAACACCGACGGTGCTCTCGGGTGGCGAACCCGTCAACGGAATCCTCGACGGTACCGGATGGCTCGACAAGCTTCTCGGCAAAGCGAGCGAGTGATCGCCTTGCCGTAATGGCAAGAGCACAACCTGCAGCGACGCGCACTCACAAAGATCCGAAATCGCTCGATCGTCGGCGTAGTGGTGGCACCCTTGGTATCACTTGTTATGAGGGGCTTTCATCCGAGGCGGTGACGTAAGCGATGGCCGGACCAGACGACAGTCAGGACAACACGCACTCCGATCGACCGGACAGACCAACGACAGGGAGCGCCGACGCCGCATCAGCCGACGCCCGGTCGACCAGTGCGGCGTCGACCGGAGCCACGGCGGATTCGGCGCCGTCTGATTCCACACTCTTGGACGGCTACTACGTACGTCGAATCTTCTGGGCGTTGGTGGGCATAGCCGTTCTCTCCCTGGGGTCGGCCGTACTTCGCGTCGGCCAGGTCGGCGTCGACCCGTACACCGCCGCGAACATCGGCGACGTCGAGTCCGGTGACGCCACGGTCGGGGGCTCTCTCCTCGGCATGCTGATCGGCGTGCTCGGCGGGCCCCTCGGAGTCCTGCTCGGGTTCGGCCTCGGCGCTGCGGGCGGTGCGCTCGTGGATGCGAGCCGTTCAGACGATATCGACGACGCGATCACCGAGTTCGGCAAGACGGTTCGAAAGGCCGAGAAGAAGGAGAAGCGCGACGAGCGCGTCCAGAAGCTCAAGGCGAAGTTCTCGTGAGCTGAAACTCATCCTGACACAACGCGACCCCTTCGTTCATCGAAGGGGTCGCGTTGTGCTCTGAACAGATTCTGGACTGCAGATTCTGGACCGCAAAGTGGGGCCGGACTCGCGTCATGTGTATGCGTAATACCTTTCTATACTTGTAATGCATTGTGGCACAAAGAATAACGGCGAATGTTCGCTGTTTGTCCCGATCGCTTCTGTGTCGACGCATCCCCGACGACGTTCTGCAGCATCCGTGTCCAACAAAGATCGTGCCGTCACTCACCGTGCTCAGACGACACCGAAACTTGTCGGTGGCATCGGATAGCGTAGAACGTGTATTCGATAGATGCATCAAAAAGCCGGGGGTGACAACGGATGAGCGGCGAGTGCGGTGGTGATGACGTCGACGAGGGCAATGCCCGCGGTGACAGCGCACGCGATGCTGGGAGTGA
>NZ_BAFB01000231.1 GCF_000248075.1 Gordonia otitidis NBRC 100426
CCCGGTTTCAGATCCAGTGTCACCAGGTGTCGGGTCGTCACGACGGACACCACCCCGACCATCGGCCCCGCCGCCATGATCACTGTTCACGCTCTGTCACCTCCGCCTGTCATCTCCACTGTGATGTATCGGGACATCGGTGACGTTTCTGCATCTGGACATTGGTGACACTTGGTGTGTCAGGACTTCGGTGACGGTGCGGTCTTCTTGGTGGGGCGTGGGCCGCGGGGTTGTCGATTTCCGACGTAGGTGATTCCTGGGGCGGGTCGGGGGTGTTCGACGAGGACTTCGCCTTCGGTGTTGGCGATGACGATTGTGTTGTCGTCGGTGACAACGAGGACCTGGTCGAAGGCGTGGTCCACATCGACCATGTAGGTGACTGCGTCCACGCTGATGGTGCCGGAGGTGCTGACAGTTCTGGCCAGGACGCCGTCGGGTAGGTCGGTGGGTTGCCGCTGTGCGGGCCGAGGGCGTGGTGTCGGCGGATCGAGCAACGGCCGACCGAATTTGGGGTGTGGCGCGTCGGCTTTCGGTGTTGCCTGCCAGGCGGTCAACGGTGTGACCCGCCCGGGCAGTCCTTGGTGAGGCCGCTCGGTGTTGTAGATGTGGTCGAACGCGTCGACCTGGGCCTGCAACTCGGCCAGGGTGTCGGCAAGTGGCTGTTTGTCCAGGTAGCGGAACAGTGTCTGGTGGAAGCGTTCGTTCTTGCCCTGCGTGGTGGGCTTGTAGGGCTTGCCGGTGATTGTTTCGACTCCGAGCGCGTGGGCGTGTTCGACGAGTTGACCGATGCGGCCGCGGCGTGAGGGGTTGAAAGCGGGCCCGTTGTCGGTGAGGAGTCGCTGGGGCACGCCGTGAGCGGTCACCGCCTTGTCGAACACCGCGATCGCGGCGTCGGAGGTCTCACCGGCGGCCACGTGGGAGCCCACGGCGTAGCGAGAGTGATCGTCGATCAGTTGCAGGATGACGCACGTACGTCCGCCGGTCAGAACGTATTCGGTGCCGTCGAGTTGCCAGCACGCATTCGGTGCGGGATAGACGAACCGCCGCCACGCCGAGCGGGGCTTCTTTTTCGGTTCACGCCGGGCTACTCCGGCATCGCGGAAGATGCGGGCCAGCGATGCTGTCGAGGGGACCTGTGCCATGCCCATCGACCGCATCTTGTCGTGCACGCTGATCGGTCCGTGGTCCAGACCCGACCTTTCCAAGGCGGCGCGCACCGCCACCGCTTGTGACTTGACCTCGTCACTGAGCGCTGACGGGCTCGACTTTGGGCGGCGGGTCCGCGGTTCGAGGGCTGCCGCGGGCCCCTCGACTTTGGCGCGTTTACGCAGCTCGTAGAACGACTTTCGAGAAATTCCGTGTTCGACGCAGAATGTTGAGACCGCTCCGCGGGGTGCATCATCAGGCCACTGCGAGATAGCTAGCCGGACGACAGGGTCGATAGGTTCATTAACAGCCACCGTCTGAGCGTTGAATGCGGCACGTGAGCTGACCCGAGGATGGCGGTTCGATCGGAGCCCAACCGGTTGCTTGTCGTGGACACCAACGCGAAAGCGCAAGCCTGCTTCCAGGTCGGCCACCTTGTCGCCTGCATCGACGTGTGTCAATATTGACGCGTGTCGAATAAGAATCTCCTGCTGCCACCCGGCCGCGGCCTCAGTAGCGACGAGACCGGGGCTGTCACCCCACTGTTGAAGGCACTCGCTGATCCGGTTCGACTGCGGTTGCTGTCGGAGGTCGCTGCGCATCCGGGCGGCGAGGCGTGCGTGTGCGACATCTCCGGGCCGTTCGAGCTGTCGCAGCCGACGATCTCGCACCATCTGAAGGTGCTGCGCCAGGCGGGTCTGGTGACCAGCGAGCGCCGCGCGACCTGGGTGTACTACCGGGTGAACACCGAAGCGCTGCAACAACTGTCGGGCCTGCTGGGCGATCTCGCCACGGTCGTGGGGGAAACGCGGTCGTGTGAGGCCGACCAGTGACCGCCACCGACACCGCGGTCGCGGGCAAGTTGTCGACGCTGGACCGGTTTCTGCCGGTGTGGATCGGCGCCGCGATGGTCGCCGGACTGCTGCTCGGTCGAGTCGTCCCCGGCCTGGGTGACACTTTGGCGGCGGTCGAGCTCGACGGCATCTCGCTGCCGATCGCCCTCGGATTGCTGATCATGATGTATCCGGTGCTGGCCAAGGTGCGCTACGACCGACTCGACTCGGTCACCGGTGATCGTCGCCTGCTACTCGGGTCGTTGGCGTTGAACTGGATCATCGGACCGGCGTTGATGTTCGCGCTGGCCTGGCTCCTGCTCCCTGATCTGCCGGAGTACCGGACCGGACTGATCATCGTCGGCCTGGCCCGATGCATCGCGATGGTCATCATCTGGAACGACCTGGCGTGCGGCGACCGCGAAGCCGCTGCTGTTCTCGTCGCACTGAACTCGGTGTTCCAGGTGGTCATGTTCGCCGTGCTGGGTTGGTTCTACCTCTCGGTGTTGCCCGGATGGCTGGGCCTGGAGCAGACCACCATCGACACCTCGCCGTGGCAGATCGCGAAGTCGGTGCTGATCTTCCTCGGTATACCCCTGGTCGCAGGCTTCCTCACCCGCCGCATCGGCGAGCGAACCAAAGGCCGCGACTGGTACGAGTCCTCGTTCCTGCCGCGTCTCGGGCCGTGGGCCCTTTACGGGTTGCTGTTCACCATCGTCATCCTGTTCGCGTTGCAAGGTGAGCAGATCACGTCGCAGCCGTGGGACGTCGTGCGGATCGCTCTGCCGCTGCTGATCTACTTCGCGGTGATGTGGGGCGGTGGGTTCGTGCTCGGGGCCGCGATGGGGCTGGGGTATGCGCGAACCACCACGCTGGCGTTCACCGCCGCGGGCAACAACTTCGAGCTCGCCATCGCCGTCGCGATCGCCACCTACGGTGCAACATCCGGCCAGGCCCTGGCCGGAGTCATCGGACCACTCATCGAGGTCCCCGTCCTCGTCGCCCTCGTGTACGTGTCCCTGGCACTGCGGAAACGCTTCACCACCCCAACCACTGCCTCCAGCCCGGATGTGTCGAAGGAGCCGGCTCGCGATGCCTGAGGATCTGTTGGACGAGCAGCTAAGTCGCAGTGAACACCGCGCGCAGCCCGAACTGTTGATGCCCCATGCCGTGCTCGCCCGTACCGCCGCTGACCTGGCCGCCAAGTATGAGGGGGTGGTGTCTCGCCAGACGGTGGAACGCTGTGTGTTCGAGTCCTACACCGCCTTACGGCGCACCTCCCGGGTGCATGCGCACCTGACGACCTTGGCGGGCAGGTTCGCGGCTGATCGGTTACGCGCCCTGGCCCAGTCCGATGGATCGGTGCCCAAGGATGTGCCCGAAGTTCTGTTCGTCTGCGTCCAGAACGCCGGCCGCTCACAGATGGCCGCCGGATTGTTGACCCACCACGCCGCCGGGCGGGTACACGTGCGCTCCGCCGGGTCAGCCCCCGCGCACTCGATCAACCCGACCGTCGTCGAAGCAATGACCGAGATCGGCGTCGACATGGGCACGCAGTACCCCAAACCGCTCACCGACGATGTAGTCGCCGCCGCCGACGTGGTCGTAGCCATGGGTTGCGGCGACGCGTGTCCGATCTATCCCGGCAAACGCTATCTGGACTGGACGGTCGCGGACCCCCAGGGCCGTCCCCTCGACGAGGTTCGCGCGATCCGCGACGATCTTGACGCCCGAGTTCGTGGTCTTCTCACCGAACTCACCACCGAACGTGTGTGACGTATCTGATGTTCCTTCACAGCTGAAAGGGCTTGTGTCTCATGTCTACATCTCGACCTAGGGTGCTATTTGTGTGTGTCCACAACGCTGGCCGCTCGCAGATGGCCGCCGGTTTCCTCACCGCCTTGAGCCAGGGCAGCGTCGAGGTCCGCTCCGCCGGATCTGCTCCCGCCGACTCCATCAACCCGGCCGCGGTCGAGGCGATGGCTGAAGTCGGTATCGACATCTCCGCACAGTCACCGAAGATCCTCACCCCCGACACCGTCGAATCCTCCGACGTCGTGATCACCATGGGCTGTGGCGATGCGTGCCCGGTGTTCCCCGGCGTCAGCTACCGGGACTGGGCTCTCGACGACCCAGCCGGCCAAGGCATCGACGCGGTCCGCCCCATCCGCGATCAGATCCGCGGACTCGTCGCGAACCTCCTCGACGAACTGGTACCCGCCGACCAGCAGGTCGGCCAATGAGCACACCACCGCAGGTGTTGTTCGTGTGCGTGTCCAACCGCGGCAAATCGGTGATGGCCGAACACCTCACACCGACAGTCACCGACCGGATCACCCCATCCTCAGCCGGCACCAACGCGAAAATCGGCGGCCAGGTCAACGAACTGTCCGCCCAGGTACTCGCCGAAGTCGGCGCCGACGTCGTCGGACATCAGCCGCGGCAACTCACCGATGAACTGATGCAAGCCGTGGACCTGGTCGTGGTGGTCGGCACCGCCGAGGTCACCCCACCCGACGGCGTCGCCCTCGAAGTGTGGGACACCGACGAACCCTCCGGACGGGGCATCGACGGTATCGAACGAATGCGGCTGATCCGCGACGACATCACCAACCGGATCCGCGCCCTCGCCGACCGCATCGCGCGGTAGGCGAGAACGCGAACCGAGGCTGTCAGCAGCAGGCTGTGCGCGCCTCGGCCTGGTCTGCGGCGTTGCCGCCGCAGCACACCGAACCCTGCTCGGCGTCCTCGGTGGCGTTCTGTTCCAACAGTTTCGGGCTGGTCCCGAACGTCTCGGAGTCAGCCAGCACGGTGTAGACCTCCCACTTCTCCTTCGCCGGCCCGGTCACCCACACCTTGTCCTGCGTCGCGAAACAACAGGTGGAGTTGATCTCCTCCTGGGTGAACAGACCCTCCCCGGACAACCGGGCGATCTCGGCGTGCACCTTCTCGCTCGACTCGACCTCGACGCCGAGATGGTTGATCGTGCCGCCCTGGCCGGGATTCTCCAGCAGCACCAGCTTCAGTGGCGGCTCGACGATCGCGAAGTTGGCGTATCCCGGCTTGCGCTTGGCCGGGGTGGTGTTGAACAGCTTGGAGTAGAACTCGATCGCGGTATCGAGATCATCGACATTGAGCGCGAGCTGCATACGGGACATGACCATCACCTTCACCTGTGAGACATATATCGAACTACTGACACCTGCAGGGTGCCACCTTTTCGACATATGTCAAGTACCAGGGTATGGTCGGGTCATGCCGAAGGCCCTGCCGATGGTCGACATCAGTGCCCCGATCTGCTGTGCGCCCGTGTCGGCGGCCCCTCTCGATGACGACACCGCCCTAGAAATCGCTCTGCGGCTCAAGGCGCTGGCCGATCCGGTCCGGATCAAACTCGTCTCGATTCTGCTCACTGACACCGGTGAGGGGATCTGCACCTGCGACCTCGCGACCGCGGTCAGCCTCACCGAGGCCACCACGAGCCACCACCTGGGGCAGCTCCGCAAGGCCGGCATGGTCGCACCTGACCGACGAGGGATGAACGTCTACTACCGTGCCCGGCCAGAGTCGTTGGAAGCGCTGCGCAGCGTTCTCAGCGCCATCACGGGGTGCTGCTGAACCGTCGCAGGCGCGGTCAGTTGAGCACCTGCGTCAGGCCCCCCTCATAGGCAACCGCGCCACGCAACGCAAGGCACATAGCGGTGCGTGGCGGAAACCAAATGAAGAAGTGTCACCACCAAGACCCCTCACTCTGTCACCTATGGCCTGATGCAGAACTGTCACCGATGTCTTGCGAGATGACACTGATGGCATGTTCGACCACTGGCCCGACACCCGAACACTACGCGTGGTCGACCCACCGAGGCCCGTGCTGATCGACATGGCGATCGCTGACCCGTCCTGCGGACGCTCGTATGCCGCCGGTGGGGGAGTGTCACTGCGAGTCCGCGCATCCGGTGCCCGGATCGAACCCACCATGAACGCGCTTCTCTTAGCGTGGCTCCAAACTTCAAACGGCCTCTGGCGCGGGATATGTCAGATGCCAGTCGAGAGCGCCAACCGCGTCTCCTCGGCCACGATCACCATGTGGGTGCCGCCCGAGGCGCTGCAACCGAGACAGGACGCCGCCGAGCGATGACCGAGAACAACGATGCCGGGGCCGGGCCCACCAATCGCGTCGCACCTAAACGCGGTCGCGTCGCGATAGGGGAGCTGACGTTGATCGTGCGGCCGGCCGGTAGGCCGGCAGACGTCCGGGTCTACACCGACAATGAGGCGACCGAGGCTCAGGCGTACGCCGACGAGGTTGGCGGACAGGTCGAACGACTCGGGGAAGCCACGAGCTGACTCCGCTGGCGCTGCGCTGCCGCCCTCCCCGGCGGGTCGGTTGCCACAGGGCCATCGTGGTTGCGTTGTGCAGGTGGGCGATTCGCAGCCCGGGGTTTTGTCGGTACGCAAGCCTTTCCACGAAGGATGCCGCCAGGCGAGGCGAGGGGCCGGGCGAGTGCCCGGCCCCCTCGCTGGGGCTAGCTGAGGATGTCTACAACGAGATGGGCTGTTGCGATGAGGATCTGGATGATCCCGAGGATGACCATCGCTTCCATTTTCACCCCCTTCCGAAGGTCTGAGTGGCTGAACCACGTGGGCCCTGGGTGCGGATATAGCTCCGCCTGGACCTGTGACCACAATCAGACCCTCAGAGTTGGAGGGAAGCCCTCATAGAAAGAGGGATGTGAAACTTAGCACGTCACATGCCGGAGATCAATAGGTTTCCCAGGAGAATTTGGTGCGAGCGATGTGCGCTTGCCTGCGAGGGCCCTGGTGCCCCCGGTCAGACTCGAACTGACACTGGACGGGTTTAATCCGTTGCCTCACCGCGCGCCGTATGTCGGATCAGGAGCGGCGTTGTGCGGTCCACTGCCAGTCCGGGAACTCGGCCTCGATGCGGCGGATCCGCTCGGTGGCGAGCTGACCTCTACGGTAGTCGGCGCGGCGGTTGGCGACCCACTGTCCGATCGCGAATCCTTCGATCACCGCCCGATTTCGGGCGTTGCTGGTGCCGTGCGCGGCGACATACCGATGCAGGTGCGCGATCCCGACCTCGAATGCGGCGGCCGCCGCCGTGGCCTGAGGCGACCACTGCCAGTCAGGAAACTCGCGCTCAAACACCTCGATCCGCTCCGCCGACAGTCGGCCTTTGCGGTAGTCGGCGCGACGATTCGTCACCCACTGTCCGAGGGCGAATCCGTCGAACACCTCATGCTGACTCACGGTGCTCGTCCCATGTGCGGCGACGTAGCGGCGCAGATGCGCCAGGCCGACGTCGAACTGCGCGTCGCGC